>JAQBNU010000163.1 GCA_028288365.1 Chitinophagaceae bacterium
AGTCGGGGATATTTTCAGGAATATGATTTCCATCAAATGATACGATAGCATCTGTATAAATACGATGTGCAAATACCAAAGCTTCTAATAACGAATTGGAAGCTAACCTGTTAGCGCCATGTAAGCCGGTCGATGCACATTCGCCACAAGCATATAGCCGACTAATGGATGATTTACCCGAATGATCGACCATTACACCACCGCACATATAATGGCAGGCCGGCGATACGGGGATCATATCCTTAGTCATATCAATACCTATATCCAAACACTTGGCATAAATATTAGGGAAGTGTTCCAGTATATCCTTTTTACTGCGGTGGCGGATATCTAAATAAACAAAGTCTTCCCCCGATTTTTTTATCTCGGCATCAATAGCACGGGCCACAATATCACGTGGAGCTAACGATCCACGCTCATCATATTCCTGCATAAATTCTTCGCCGTTAATGCGCTTTAAAACACCGCCAAAACCACGGACTGCCTCAGATATTAAAAAGGATGGGTATTCGCCTGGATTATACAGGGCAGTAGGATGGAACTGCATAAATTCCATATTGCGTACTTTACCTTTTGCGCGGTAAACCATAGCTACCCCATCGCCGGTAGCAATAGTTGGGTTGGTAGTTATCGCATAAATATGCCCTGCGCCGCCGGCAGCCATTACGGTTACTTTCGATAGTATTTTCTCTACTACATTAGTATGTGTATTAAAGGCATAAATACCATAGCATGTAATATCATCGCTGGCTTTATTTACGTATTCGCCCAAGTGGTGTTGTGTAATCACATCTACCGCGAAATAGTGGGTCAGTATTTCAATATTAGGGTTTTGATGGATCTGGTCTAACAGCGTATGCTCAATCTCTAAACCGGTAATATCCTTATAATGCAATACCCGGTATTCCGAGTGGCCACCCTCTTTTGCCAGGTCGTAAAAGCCTTCGTTAGTCTTATCAAAATTGGTTCCGTAATCAATAATTTCTTTAATCCGGGCCGGGCCGTCCTCCACAACTAGTTCCACAACTGCAGGGTCGCATAAACCATCGCCGGCAATTAGAGTATCATCTATGTGTTTTTTAAAGGAATCTTCCTTTTTATCAACAACTACAGCAACGCCTCCCTGGGCATACTTAGTGTTACTTTCATCCTCGTTAGCTTTTGTAACTATCAGTACTTTACCATGTTTTGCCGCTTTCAGTGCAAAACTTAATCCTGCTATACCCGATCCCACTACCAGGAAATCCACATTTTTAGTCATATAAAGGTTAAAGATGTTTAAAAAATACGATGATGTTAATAAGCCCCCTAAAAGATGTTAATTTTGTGTAAGCAAATAGATGATAAGTATTACAATAGTTGATAACCCGGGCGTTTACCCAAAATTTGATTTACTTTTGAGCAATTTACAAGCAGATATTGGGCAGTAATTAACATTCTTAAACATAAGAAATTCTTAACATATAAGTTTTTAATAAAATATTTGATTGTCACATTAATCTCAAAATCAAAACAATAGTAATTGTAAAAAGTAGATTACTTGTGGATAAGTAATTAAAAACTACTTTTTGATGATTTTAGACACTGAATTTTAAACAGAATTAACACCTTAATAACAATAGGTTTATTTATATATATAAAATTAATTGTTATTACTTGAATTGTGGAAATGGATACATTAGCAGAAATAAATATCAAAGGATTTGCAGACGAATACATCGACCCGACGCTTGATCTTTTTGATGAAATTGAGAAATTAAAAAAGCAAAAAAATGCAGTTATACTGGCCCATTATTACCAGGAACCCGATATACAGGATATTGCCGATTATATTGGCGATAGCCTGGGCCTATCGCAACAGGCTGCAAAAACCGATGCCGATATTATTGTTTTTGCCGGTGTACACTTCATGGCCGAAACAGCTAAGATACTTTCGCCAACCAAAAAAGTCTTATTACCCGACATAAAGGCCGGTTGTAGCTTAGCCGACAGCTGCCCGCCGCATTTGTTTAAAAAGTTTAAGGAGCAATACCCCGATCACCTGGTGATTACCTACGTAAATTGCACTGCCGAACTGAAAGCCATGAGCGATATAGTTTGTACCAGCAGCAACGCGGTGCAAATTGTACAAAGCTTACCGCCCGAGCAAAAGATCATCTTCGGGCCTGATAAAAACCTGGGGGCTTATGTGGCTAAAAAAACAGGCCGCGACCTGGTGTTATGGAACGGTGCCTGTATGGTACACGAGATTTTCAGCCGCGAAAAGATAACCAAACTAAAGGAACGCCATCCAGGAGCAAAACTATTAGCCCACCCCGAGTGCGAAGAAGTGATACTGCAAATGGCCGACTATGTAGGTTCTACAACAGGTATTTTAAAGTATGCTACATCGTACCCGGACAAGGAGTTTATTGTAGCTACAGAGGCCGGCATTATCCACCAGATGCAAAAGGATAACCCTGACAAGGTATTTATCCCCGCGCCGCCAAATAATGCCGGCGCCTGTAACGATTGCCCGCACATTAAGCGTAATACGCTGGAGAAGCTTTACCTGTGTTTAAAGAATGAATCTCCGGAGATTGCGGTTCCGGTTGATATTATTGAACGGGCGGTAAAGCCAATTGAAAGGATGCTGGAGATATCGGCGAGGTTGGGATTGTAATAGTGGTTAAATAGGCATTGCCGCGCTACGGTCGCAATGACGGATTTGACACCCTCTTATCTGTCATTTTACCATTATAGTCCCGCCGGGATTTTAAAACTCGCAATGAAGAGTTGAATAAATAATGTCATTTTCTAAAAATTTTGGGAGGCTTCGCCCCTTTTTTGTGAGCTGGTTGCGCGGTTTTTGAAAGCGACTGCTAAAAAATCACCCCATTTGGGTGATGTGTAACCCTATTGTTAATCAGCTATTTTGGCTAATTTAGCACAAACTAAAAACCAATAAACATGAAAAAGACATTGATAAAACTATTCACCATTGCGCTAAGTTTATGCGCAGTTGACGGTTTTGCGCAGTTGACACCAGCCCCAAGTTCAACACAAAGTATTACCCAACAATTTGGCCTGGGCAAAATAACTTTAACATACGCAAGACCTAATGTAAAAGGCCGCAAAATTTTCGGGGGTATGGAACTCTATAATGTTGTTTGGCGTACGGGTGCCAACACCGCTACGGTTATTAAATTTACCGATGAAGTAATTATAGACGGTAACAAAGTGCCGGCTGGCGAATACGGGTTATTTAGCATCCCGGGCCAGGACGAGTGGACCATCATCATCAGCAAAAAACCGAAGCAATGGGGCGCTTATACCTATAGCGATAAGGACGACCTGTTCCGCTTTAAAGTAAAAACCGATAAACTAAAAGACCTGACCGAAACCATGACCCTTGACTTCATCAACGTAACGCCAACCACCTGCGATTTACAAATGAAATGGGAACATTCGGGTTTCGCGTTTCATATTGTAACGGATATTGATGCTAAGGTAATGGCCCGTATAGATTCGGCCATGGCTACCGCTAAAAAACCTTATTACGAATCCATCATTTATTATTATAACAATAGCAAGGATATGGATAAGGCCCTGGTTTGGGCTACCGAACTGGAGAAGAATCCAAATATGTCGGCCTATGTTTCAAAACTATGGAAAGCCCGTATACTGTTACGCAAAGGCGATAAAGCCGGCGCTATAGCTGCTGCCCAGGCCGGTGTTGATGCCGCTAAAAAGGATAATACCGATGAATATGTGCGTTTGAATAATGAAGTAATAGCACAGGCGAAGAAATGACCGTTGATTTAGAATGATTAAGGTGATTACGTTGATTTTATCGATCAGCGTAATCATTGAAATCAAAACTAATCAGCGGTAAAATTTTCGGGGGGCTACGCCCCCTTTTTTGTTTGCTGAATAGGAGTTTGCGCGAAAAGCTGAATGCCCAGAGCGATAATAATCACCAAAAAGCACCCGATAGGGTTTAGCCATAAATAAGCTACCGATTTGGTTAGCCCTAAAATACAAACCAAGGCTTCGGTTATTAAGGCCGCTACAAAAACAGCTGTCCCGCCGATTTTTTTGAAGTAGAACGCTACCACAAAAACACCCAGGATGGTGCCGTAAATATAACTGCCTAATTGGTTTACCGCTTCCAGCAGGTTGCCCATTTTGCTGGCAAATAAAGCCATGCCAATACAAACCAATCCCCAAAAAACAGTGGCCAGGCGCGATGCCAGCAAATAATTAGCATCCGAAGCATTGGGATTAATGATCCGTTTATAAATATCCACCACCGTGGTTGATGCCAGCGAATTTAAGGCGCTTGCTGTTGAACCCATAGATGCGAGGAATACAATGGCAATTAACAGGCCTATTAAG
>JAQBNU010000094.1 GCA_028288365.1 Chitinophagaceae bacterium
ATGGCGATTACCAATGTCCACACTGTGGACGTGCTTATCCTATCATTAAAAAGTTGCAAAAATCATTGGGTGCCAATCTTAAATTTGTGTTTCGCAATTTTCCTCTGTCCAACATGCATCCGGATGCTATGAATGCAGCTGCAGCAGCGGAAGCAGCAGGTGCTCAGGGAAAGTTCTGGGAAATGCACGATATCATATTTGAACATCAAAATAGATTATCAGAAGATGATTTGTTTTCTTATGCAGAAAAATTGAGATTGAACATGGAACAATTTCAAAACGATATGCTCAGTGAAAAAATTCTTTCAAAAGTAGAAGACGACTTTGAAAGCGGCATGAGAAGCGGTGTCAATGGTACCCCTTCTTTTTTTGTTAACGGAGAAAAATACAGCAACGACTGGGAGTATGAACCTTTCCTTGGTTTTTTGAAAAGCCTGTAAGAAGAGAGAGCAGAAATCAAATAGAAAAAATCGCAAAACCACTTCGGTCGTTTTGCGATTTTTTTATTTACTCGTTGTTGGCGTCTCGATAACAAGAAACTCGAGTCAGCTGTTTTTTATTTATGAAAGTAATTGATTTGGTATAATTCGAATCGCTCGTTTTTTATAATGCCGTCATTGAAACTTGCGAGGTGTTGAATTTGAAGGTCATTGTCCTGGTATACGATTTTATCGGTTGCATTTTTTTTGTCTGGGAAAACATGTCGATCGAGCAATAAGAAGACTCTTTGTTGATCGGGGAAGGAGTGAATTTGTTGGAGTAATTCAGTTTTACCAACTTCCCATTTGAGCACGTTCCATAAGCCATAACTGCCGTAACCATGGTATTCCGGATAGTATAGACGTTTATCCAGATAAGCAGACATTGCTGCTCCGGAAGGAAATCCGCTTAAAATAATTAGGTCTTTGTCGTAATGGTGTTGTTGAAGGTAAAGGGCTACTTCTTTTGAATTGCAAAAGTTTCGTTGGAGATCTAAGGTGTAAAAATAAACAGCAGCTAATGTTTGTACAAGGAGTGTACTATAAATCAATCCTTGTGTGATCCATTTATTTTCTTTACTGAAAAAAGAAGGAAAGTGTATTTTTTGCAGGTATTTTTTGTAAGGAGTTTGATCGATGCCGTCTTGTAACCATACCGCTGCATAGAAACATAAAAAAATGAATCCCCAATGACGAACAGTGAAATTATACATGAGTCCGGTATAGAAAAATAAACTGATGCCCAGTGAGCTTAATACAACAACCAGTAATGACAAAGGTTTACTGCCAAACGCTTTGAGTAACGCAAATGGAAAGAGCAACGTAAATATGCCGCCCATGATTTTATTTACGGTAAATAAATTGGTGTTCATGGGATAAACGTTCCATACATCCGGGAATTGATAGAAGGCTTTGAATGGGACACCAAATGATCGGAATCGTTCGGCTGTGAAATAACCGGGTTGTGGTAAGTAAGAAAAAATGGAATCCTTTTGAGGTAGCACTTGTAGGATGCCCAATAGCAAACCAATGAAGAGTATGCCGATTGATACACTCCATACGGATAGTTTTGTTTTTTGATTTTCATCTTGTAGCAGCAAGAGTAAAGATACCATGGCCAAAGGCAAAGAGATGATCAATCCCAAAAAATGAGAATTGGCCAATAAGAATAAGGCCAATGCGATCATCGGATAATTTCTATGGTCACGACACATCAATAGGCAATACCAGGTGATCCACAAAAAGCAGAGCGCATAATTTCTACTGATGATGTTGTATTCGTAGAAAAAGAAATAGCTGAAGGCAAAAAGTACTTGTTTGATTCTATTGAAGGGGGCATACCTGGTCAGTAAAAAGACGGATAAGGTCGTAATCACAATGTGTAGCAACTGCATATAAAACACCTCGTGTGTGAAAGGCATGAAGCACCAAAGCAATATATACCACAACATGGGATGTCCTTCCTGACGCGTGTGTCGGATGAGGTCAATAAAAGAGGAAGAGTCTCTTGCTATCGTAAAACTGTGTGCTTCGTCCAACCAGATCTCATGGTGCAAGATTCCCCAAAGGCTCAGCAGAAAATAAACCAGCGTAAAGAGTAAAGGAAAGAAGAGTCTGTTGGTGGTTAGCGTACGGAACATGTAAATGCAAGGGATGTGTCAATCTGTTTATTCAAACTATAAGTGATACACAGCAAGGCTAAATTATGCAATTATATTTTTAATCCCATCAATGGCGTATTATTTGTCTGTATATAATAGATCAACTGTTAATGACTATGAAGACAACGCGTGTATTCTTTTATATCTTATTGAGTCTGGTGTCTCTTGCCTACCTGTTTGCAGGAGGAACAAAAGCCTTTGCTTTTCCTGAAGCCATAGCGCTCAATAGTACCTTGCACATTCAAAAATGGTTTATACGACTCATTGGCTTGTTTGAACTCTTAGGTGCAGTTGGATTGTGGTTGCCTCGTTTTCGTACCACTGCTTGTGTGTGTCTTAGCATCATTATGGTTGGAGCGATAGGCTGTCATGTAGGAGCGAATCAATTGCCAAATATAGGCCCTGCGACTTTGTTATTTTTCTTATTGGGAGGAGTGATTTTACTGGATCCTCATCATAAAATAACATTGCAGCCTTTAAAATAGTAGCAGTCCTTTTCTCCTTTTGAGGAAAATTATCTATATTAACTAACACTTTTAAACGAATGACCATGGCAAAAAAGAAATCCTCTGAAAAAAATGCAACGGAAGCGATAAAGGAAGCGACCGAAAATATAAAACGGGCAGCCAATAAAACTTTTAAAAAAGGAAAAAATAAAATCGTGAAAGCCATGTTGGAATTGGCTGGAGAACTATTGGAAAAGGTGGCGAAGAAAGAAGAGAAGGTAAAGAAGGCTGCTAAAAAAGCAACAAAAAAAACCACTAAAAAAGTGGCGAAGAAGGTTGCTGATCAAGCAGAAAAAGTAGTGAAAAAGGTCACTAAAAAAGCATCGAAGAAAGCAGGTAAAAAAACATCAACTGAGAAAGCTGCATCTAAAAAATAAATACAACAACCATTCAGACTAGTCTGCAGTGAGCAATACACGGCAGACTTTCTTATGTCTTATCTCCATACATACAAACCTGCCAATATGGTTTTGGCATCCTGTATTCGTCCATCGTTGATTCTTTTTCTAAAATCTTCCACTTCCAGTTCTACCAATTGTATACTTTCATTTTCACTAGCTAGCCCTCCGCCTTGCGATTGCTGATCGGCGTTGGTTACTGTGGCATAATACAAATGATAGCGTTCTGTACTGTAGCCTGGACTTACAAAGCAGGAGAGGAGAAAGCGTATGTTGGAAAGATGGATGCGATATCCAGTTTCTTCTTCGGCTTCACGAATTGCAGTGTCTAGGGGTACCTCACCGGGATCTACTTTTCCTGCCAGTATTTCTAATAAATTTTCATCGCTATGTGCTGTTACGGGATACCTGAATTGTTGCGTCAGGATAACTTTGTTGGAATCGGTATTGAACAATAACACTGCAGAGGCATCTTGTCTGTTGATCCGTATTCGTGTATAGATATTATTGTGTTCATCTTTTATCTGGCCTTCTTGCAGAATTAATTTATCCTGAAACACTATTTTTTCTTGTAGAATAACGGGCATCATGAAAGAGTTGTTTAAGCGAATAGAATGAATAGTATAAATATAATGCAGGTAGAGTGAAAATAAAATATTGATTCTTATTCATCATACTTAATCAAGCATCAGTGAGTGGAAAGGGCTAATCGTATAAAAAGATCTGAAATGCTTTGAAATCTTGCATGAAGGATTTCATTTTTGTGTTGGCATACCGGTTAAAACAAAATTCTTTCTTATCTTAAGCCCATTATCTGTTGGCAGTGTGAGGTTAAATGGAACAAAGAAATCGTTGCTATGAAAAAGTTGTTAGGTATATGTCTGCTACTATTTTTGAGTCACTGGGCGTGTGCTCAAAAACTCACCTTAGCTGAACTCAAAGCTCTTAAGGCTGATTATAATCCTGACATCGTGCAGGTAAAGGACTCGGTCATTGCTTATCCTGTTACTGGACTGATCCATATTGACATCAGAAGTTCACTTATGGGTGAGACCATTGTAGAAGTAGAAGTATGGGTCGTAGATTCCCAAGGCAAACTCGTATACAATAATACGTTTGCAGCAAAAAACTTAAGCGTTACCAATTTTGATGTAGACTACATGCGCTACATGAGAATGCAGGGCACACAAATCATCAAGCGCCGTCATCTGGTAGCTCGTCATTCTGATAAGACCGGCGATTCTTAGCTTGGATCATAGAGTGCAATGATACATAAGCCTTCTGCAAAGAAGGTTTTTTTATGACCTTTCCATTTTTCGTCGATTCTATGATCAGTGATTTTTTTTCACACAGAGAGTAAATGTTTTCCTATTCCTTTCTGGATATACTTGAAATAAGCCTTTTTAGATGGAGGCATAGTCTTTGAGGACAATGAGTGGTAAAAACTTTCAACCCAATAATCTTGACTATTATGAAAAAAAATTAGCTGTTCGTTGCCTTATGTAATGGGGTTCGATCTCATTATTGAGTTTTACGAGAACCATGTAGTCAGCATTTATTAAAGCGAGTCATTGAGTGACTCACTTTTGCTTTTTTATTTTCTCTTATACCCATGAAATATCTTTCGTTTGACTTGCGTGCGTTGGCTTGTATGCGTATAGGAGTAGCTTTTGTGTTGATGTTGGATCTTCTGATCCGACTGGGAGATTTAGAGGTTTTCTATTCCAATACTGGTGTGGTTCCTCTCGATATGTTATTTCGTTACGACTGGAACGACTACTATATTTCCGTACATACCATCAGCGGCCTTTGGCAGGTTGAGTTGGTATTGTTTTTCATTTCATTTGTTTGTGCAGCGATGCTCTGTATGGGATACCGTACGCAATTGTTTACAGTATTGAGTTGGTTCATGCTGTTGTCCTTGCATAATCGTAACAGTCTTATTTTGCAAGGCGGAGATGACTTACTGCGAATGGTATTGTTCTGGGCCATGTTCATTCCCTGGGGAGCTCGTTATTCTTATGATCGAATAGCGAATCATTCTGCCTTTCCGACAATAGTTATACCTACGAGTGTTGCCACTTTTGCGTATATGTTGCAACTGTCATATCTATATACAGGATCTGCTTTGTTAAAGGGACCGGAATGGAACAGTGACTTCACCGCTTTGTATTATACCTATAGCCTGGATCAAATCTCATACTCCTTAACGAGTTATTTGTATTATCATCCTTTGCTGTTAAAAGAATTGACAAGAGTCGCTTATTATTTTGAACTGCTTGTTCCTATTTTATTCTTTCTTCCTTTTGCGCATTCCTTTTTTCGATCTGCGGCTGTTGCAATGATCATAGGTTTTCACGCCTTCAACGGCCTGACTTTATTCATTGGTTTATTTCCTTTGATTGGTATGGTAACAATATTGGGTGTATTGCCTTCGTCAGTCATGGATAAAGTCGATGAATGGATGAGAAAAATAAAACCATTAGGCATACAATGTTTTTCATTCATAGGACTTCACCTGAGAAGACAGCTCCGATGGAAAGCAGCGATTACCCTTCCTTATGTCTGGCGGCAGGTACAGACAGCACTATTAATTTTCCTGATGTTGTTTGTATTCGATTGGAACTTTAGTAACCTGAGTTTTATTCACAGCAAATTATCTGATCGTTTGCGTGGCATTGGTTATGGTTTGCGATTGGATCAGAGCTGGGGGATGTTTGCTCCGGGTGTTTTCAAAGACGATGGCTGGTATGTATTGAAAGGTATTCCGGAAGAAGGAATCGAATCGTTTGACTTATTGCATCCGGATAAAGAACTCACATTGGATAAACCTGAACATCTAGTGACTGCATTTAAAAATGATCGATGGAGAAAGTATACAGAAAATTTTATTTTTTCTGATCATGAATTTATGAGAGGATATTTTTGTAGCTATACGAAGCGTACTTGGAACGAACGGCATACGGATAGAAAGATCAAGTCGTTGGATATTATTTATGTCAAAGAATATACATTGCCTGATTATCAATATGCTATTCCTAAAGAACAAGTTTTATGGCATTGCGGTAGCGATTAACGGAAGTATGAAGTTGTAAAAAGGAGAAAAGGGGTGGGGATTGCAACTACATTAAAAGCTGACTGTTCTTACAAAAAGAATACATTTTTTTTAGAAAATGACCTGCCATTAGGTTTACTTAGAAAGCTTTCGTAATTATATGTGTTAGAGTATTTATACTTTTTAAAAAAGTCTTTATCCCTGATTACAGATCTTTTACAGCAATGGAGATTTTCTCGGAGTGAAGTATAATACTTGTTTAGTTTTTTATCGGTAGACCGTTGGCAAAAAAAATATTTACCGTTTTGCTTTGTGCTTTGTTTGTATACAGCTATCTGTTATACTATGCTGTTGCGTGCTTTCAACTCTCGGCCATTAGTGATGATGTGAATGAATTGCGATCAAAAGGAAGTTATACGAGTTGTGATCTTGTACTTTTTGCTTTTAAAAAACAGGGCAATGGATCACTTCCTTCAGATCTGAAATGGAAATCTAACGAAGAATTTAGCTATCAAAACAATTTGTTTGATGTCATAGAAAAAAGAGAAACACAAGATTCTGTATTTCTTTTTTGTTTGAATGATGAAATGGAAAATGAATTATTTTTTTATTTGGAAAAACACGTGAAAGGTTTTGTCAAACAAGCAACGGATGGCAAGGAAAAATCAACATTCAAGTTTTTGCTGAAAGATTTCATCTGTCATACTTTAGAAAAAGAAGAAATGCTTTATCGCTTGCAATCGGTTAAACCCAATACGCGTATTTCTTTCCATTTTTTTTCAAAGATTCTTTCGAAAGAATCTCCACCACCCGAATGCTTTTTTATTTCATAATGAACGATCACCTCCAGGATTCCTGATAGACATTTGTAAAAAAAATAATGTCTATTTCTTCTATGGTTAAGCCGAAGGTGGTTGAATGTTATTATTTATAAAAATGTCATTAAACCCATGAAAAAAATATACTCCTATTTATTTTGCATAGCCTTGTGCTGCTTTGGCGCACGTGCGTATGCCCAGCATGAAATTTTCGGTAAGGTATCCAATGCCAAGGACAGCACGGGCATTTCAGATGTCTACATTTATCTGGCCGATTTGAAAACCGGAACTGTAACAGATGCTGACGGACAATATGTGATTAAAAATATTCCGGCAGGAATCTACCAGATCGAAGTGAAACACATTGGCTATGCTTCTCAAATCATGGAAGTCAATGCGTCTGAAACTCCGACACTAAATGTTGTCTTGCATGAATCGACGCAACACATCAATGAAGTGATTGTAACCGGTGTGTCTTCTGCTGCCACTACTCAAAATACTCCGATATCAGTGAATGTATTGACTGATATGGATTTCAAACAAAGCAGCGCAACCAATATCATTGATGCGATTGCCAATAGTCCGGGTGTTTCACAAATTACCGATGGACCTGCTATTTCTAAACCTGTGATAAGAGGTCTTTCTTATAACCGTGTGGTGGTAGTGAATGATGGAGTACGTCAGGAAGGTCAACAATGGGGAGATGAGTTCGGGATTGAAGTAGACGAATATTCTGTCAATCGGGTAGAAGTATACAAAGGCCCGGCCAGTTTACGCTATGGGTCGGATGCCATGGCCGGTGTCATCAACATGTTGGCTGCACCAACTTTAAAAGAGGGTCAAATAAAAGCCAACGTATTGGCCAATTACCAAAGCAATAATGGTCTCTTTGGTGAATCATTTAATCTTGCCGGTAACATCAAAGGATTTGTATGGGATGTGCGGTACAGTAATAAAACAGCACACAGTTATAAAAACAAATACGATGGTTATGTGTGGAACTCGGCCTATGCGGAAAGCAATGGAAAAGGAATGGTAGGTATCAACCGTAAATGGGGTTACTCTCATTTAACGATGAGTGTGTTTGACCTGAAGCTTGGCATCACAGAAGGCACAAGAGACAGTACAACCGGTAAGTTTACCAAACATGTTTTAGCATCAGACGGCTCAGACAGTATGGCCATCGCCTCTGATAAAGAGTTGAAAGATTACAATAACTTTCCGATCATTCATCAGCATGTGAGACATTACAAAGCGGTACTGGATAATCAGTTTGCGATTGGCAAAGGGTTGTTAGGTGTAAGAATAGGTTACCAGGAAAATTTCAGGCAAGAGGCAAATGACATTACAAGAGGTGATACCTACAACAATTCATTCTTTTTGAGAACGATCAACTACGATGTTCGATACGCTATATCCAATAAAAATAATTTTGAGTTCTCAGTAGGGGTGAATGGTATGAAACAATCTTCAGAAAACAGAGGGATCGTTTATCTTATTCCGGCTTATAACCTGTTTGACTTTGGGGTGTTCTCTATTGCTAAAAAGACGATTGGACGATTATCTATTAGTGGAGGGTTACGTTACGATAACCGACAGTTGATGGCAAAAGATTTGTACACAGATTCAAGTGGTGTGAAAGTAGATAATCCGGATGGAAACTCTGTACATCGTTTCACGGCATACAATTCTAACTTCGCCGGCGTCTCTGCCAGTCTTGGTGCGACCTATGACTTCACTAAAAAAATATATGGTAAAATAAATGTGTCAAGAGGATACAGAGCACCTAATATTGCAGAAAGTGGATCAAACGGTATTCACGATGGAACTCCTTTTTATGAAATAGGCGATGTTAAATTGAAACCGGAAAGCAGTTTGCAATTTGACGCGACACTTGGTGTAAATACAGAGAATTATTCTGCTGAAGTCAATGCTTTTGTGAATCAAATTAACAACTATATTTTTGCCGTGAAACTAGGAAGTACCTCAGGAGGAGATTCCATACGTACGGATGTAGTAGCGGGTATGTCTGGACCTACATTTAAATATGTATCGGGAGATGCTGTGTTATCAGGTGGAGAAGCAGTATTGGATATACACCCATCTGTGTTGAAAGGATTGCATTTTAAAAATAGTTTTTCCATGGTAAATGCCATTCAAAAAAACCAGGGTGATTCTACGAAGTATTTGCCTTACACACCTCCGCTTAAGTTTCAATCGGAATTGAAATACATTTTTCCTAAGGTCAGTAATCTGTTGAAAAATGTTTACCTGAAAGTAGGCATCGATCATTATTTTGAACAGAATAAAATCTATTACAAATTCGATAATGAAACGGTGACTCCTGCCTATACCTTGGTGAATGCTGGAGTTGGTGCAGACATCACGAATAACGATCATACCTTGTTTTCTTTGTACATTTATTGCAGCAACCTTACTGACGAAGCGTATCAAAGTAACATGAGCAGATTGAAGTATGGAGGTACAAATAATACAACAGGAAGAACGGGGGTATACAATATGGGAAGAAACATCAGCTTTAAAGTGGTGATCCCAATTGATATCAAAAAGTAAAAATAACTAATGAGTACATAAAAAAGAGGCCGTTGATCAACGGCCTCTTTTTTTATGTGGTAGAGTGATTGTTTTATTCCTTCACTATCTTGGCAGAGGATGTCATTTCGTTTGAGATGACTTGCACAATGTATACTCCACTCGCCAGTCCCTTAAGATCCATTGTTTTTTCAAAGATACCTGCATTCGCCTGGTAACTGCCTTGCTGTACGACTTGTCCTGAAGTAGTTGTGACGCTGTAAAAAATGGTTTGTGCTTCGCTCAGCTCTGTTACAAAAGCATTTGAAGTGATGATAATGGAATGAGGTGTATGCGTGATGAGCCGAACAGGTGAGTAGGTAAATGCTCCGTCTGTATCAACCTGCTTGAGTCGGTAATACGTAGTGGATCCGAAGACATCGCTGTCGATGAAGGAATAGGTTTTAGGAACATTACTTGATGTACCTTCCGATAGTACAGATCCTATGGTATTAAATGATATACCGTCTGTGCTTTTCTCAACGATGAATGCTGCGTTGTTTTTTTCAGAAGCTGTTTTCCAATTTAGACTGGCTGTATGTTCAGATACATCAGAGGCATTGAAGTATTCCAGTTCCACAGGTAATGTGCCGCAATTGCTGCTGCAATTGATGCGTAGCCAGTTTAATTTAAGTGGAGTACCGTTCGCTGCTGTCAGGTAAATCTTTTGTTGGCCTGCCGTTAAATTTACTCCGGTCAATGTTTTCGTTTGCCAGGCACCGCCCGTGTTCAGTGATGCCGTAGTACCTAACAAGGCATTGCCTGGATAAGTACGCACAGCAATTGTACTGGCTGCTGTTGAATTCACACGAAAGTCCATCGTGTAGGTTTGTGTAGTTGGGATATCTACATTGTAGAAAATAGTATCGTTGCTGTTGGCTACAGGAGATGCAAAATTGTAAGCATCCAATCTACCGTCCAGATCTGTAGTGGGTTCGAGTTGTATAGAATAGGGCCAGTTGCAGGCCGATCCATTCCAGTCGCAGTAGGTCACACTTTTACTGATGTAGTATTCTGCTTCTATGCGTGCGTTCACATTATGGAAATACGTTTTATCATAAGAAGACATGTGTTCATAGATCGTTCCCAAAGCCGATAAGCTACCTGTGGTTTGAGAAAAAATATCCGTACTCGTTGCAGAAGGAGAGGATCGCACAAGGAACCAGGCGTAGCGGAAAATATCCGGATCTTTTTCCATGAAGTCTAAAACATCGACCATTAAAGCCGCTTGCTGTGTAACACTATTGGAACCTCCATAATCAAACTCTGTAACCCACATGGGGCGGTTGTATTTTCTATAGGCATTCAACACACCCTGAAATCCATAGTACCAGGTATCGTAAATGTGTATCGCAATGTGATCGACTCTGCAACCTGGACAGGCAGTGAAAAAATCATCGAGCCATACCGAGCCCGACATGTTGTTGTACCCTGATATGCATGTGCCGTTGCAATAGCTCATCGCCGGACTGACTATTTTTAAGTTGTGTGCTGTGGCAATGGCTTCTACTTGTGGCCAGAGGGCCGCAGCCTGTGCTGGGGTCATGTTGGATTGTACAGAATAATTTGGTTCGTTAAATGTGAGTAAGTACTTTACTTCTGGATGTCCGTTCAAATAATTGTTAAGAGCCGTAGGATTCCAGGTGCCGTTCCATAACATCGGACAGAATTCCAAATAATTTTGATGGGTATTGATGACGCTGGCGTTGGGAGTGTTGGCCCAGTTATAAAACCAACTCAATGTATCTGCCGCCAGACAATCGGCATTGTTTAATAAATCTCCAGCTACTCCGCGTTTTGGACTGATGGTTTGTGCCTGGACTTGGAAGGTAATGGTTGAGAAAAGAAAGAGAAAAAGGAAAGCCGCAACCATTACCCGTTTTAAAGAACGGAGAGCATGACGTCTGGTAGGATAAGGGTACGGCAACATGTTATGATCTAGATAATAGCGGTTGTATGAAATATACCAAAAAAAGGGCCATTTATTACAGAAATAAAGGCTTGGAAAAACAGAAATCAAGAGCTGAAAAAATGCTTCTGCATTTAAAGATCATATTTTTTTTGACCAGATGCTTTTATGACCCTAAATGGTAACTGTATGTAACGCTTAAACACCCTTAAAAAAAAGCAAAAAAAGGAGCAAGTGGACAGTTTATTTTTAGTTAAGGTTAGCGGAACCAGTATAAGTGACCTGAAATTTTTATCTTGTATTTTATTTTACCCAGGAAGCAACCATACCATGCTCCTTCATCGTCTCCGTTTTAATTAGTCTTCTGAACTGTTGAACCCTATATCGAAAGAAGAATTAGCTGTCCTCATTGAGGGTTGTATCAACAAAGACAGAAATTGTCAGCGGTTGTTGTATACACAATTCTTTAGTGCGGGTATGAACATCGCTTTGCGGTATAGCAATTCAAAAGACGAAGCCAATGAAATATTAAATGATGCGTTCTTGAAAATATTCAAGAAAATATCTACCTGTAAAATTGAAAATTCTTTCAATGGGTGGATCAGACGCATCATCATCAACACAGCGCTGGATTTTTACAGGAGAAACAAAAAGCATTACCATCATTTGTTGCTGGAAGACGATATGGTGTCCCACAACAATGTAATCGACGACATCAGTTACGAAGACATTTCCAAACTGATCAACTTACTTTCTCCTGCCTATAAAACCATTTTTAATTTGTATGTCATTGATGGTTATACACACAAAGAGATTGCAGAGATTATGGATATATCTATAGGTTCATCAAAATCTGGCTTGTCCAGGGCAAGGGTGAATTTGCAGAAAATGCTAAAAGAAATATACGACATCGACTATGAACGAAATGCAGGATAAAGAACTAGATGATTTATTCAGAAAATCGTTGACGCAGCCGGAGATTCCTTTTGAATCGGAGGCGTGGAAAGCGATGGAAGCTAAGCTGGACGCTGATGATAAACGTGTGTTTTATTACCGTTGGATCGCAGCATCTATGGTGGGTATTCTATTATTGGGAGGGTCACTTTGGTTTGTTCGTTCCTCCTTTTATGATACACAACCAGCAAGCGTTGTGCAGCATACGGTGAAGCAAGAACAAACAGCAGGTCTACATAATACTGTTCAACAGAAAGAAATAGTGGCTGTTGAATCGAATCCTTTGGAGAATAACACGACAGCTTTCTCCGTACAAGAGGTGAAAGGGAATACTGCGGTTGTACAGTCACCCAAAGATCATAAAGTAATTGATGTAAAAGAGGGTAAAAACTCATCTACTACTTTTAGTTCTTCTGATAAGATATCCGAACAAGCTCACCCAAGCAATCATCAGATAAATGCACGACACGAAAAAATAAAGCAAGAAAGAATATTGGCTATTCAACAGCATGCCTATAAAAAGGCAATGCCCATCAGTTCTTTTGAATCTCTTACTACTGCTGCAAGAGAAGCGGCCATGTACCTTTCTTGGGACAAGGCTGTTCATGAAAAACAACAGGATAGTTTGCTGGCTTCTTTCATCAAGCGAAGAACAACTTATAAAAGCATTACCATTTACAATAAATGGTTGGGAAAATTCTTGGCAAAATGTTCACGCCACAATAAAAAGACAGAAATGCCAATTACTCTTTCTGACGTCACGGCAACTAATGACAATATTATAGAGAGAGAACAAGCTCCTATCGTTCCCGATGGGACAGTGAATAAGATTGCTGCTCAGGAAATCAATGAAACAAAAGTTAATTTGAACACAACAGATACAAATACTTCAACTACTACTATCAGTTTTCCACAAGCAGATGAAGCACTTGTACTTTCAATGGATTCTACAGTCATACCGGATAGCACGGTTCATGTACCTGCAACGGATGTAAAAGAATTACTCACACGTTCTGCTTTTAAAAGAGGATTTAGTTTGAGTTTTGTAGTGAATCCGGAGTTTAGTTCTACGACTGATTTTAGTTTTTATAAACCGGGATTTAATTTTGGTTTGTATGCAGAGTATTATTTATCTCCACGATTCAGTATTCTTGCGGGTGTGTTGTACAGTAAAAAAGTATACACTTGTAGTCCTTACGATTATGCATCTGCTCCTTCGTATAATTACTGGGGACAAAACTATACAGCTGATGCAGTGAATGCTTATTGTGCCGTACTGGATATACCGGTCAACGTGCGTTACAAGTTTCTCAGCAGAAAATCATACAATCTATATGCTGCTGCAGGTTTGTCGAGCTATATCATGTTGAAGGAAAATTATAATTTTGAATACCAGATGCCGTATGGTACAAAAGATTATGCTTACGAGATCGATAATAAAAACAGGTATTTCTTCAATGTTGGGAATTTATCTTTGGGGATCGAAAAATACATCAGCAACCATTGGTCAGTACAGGCGGAGCCTTATGTTAAAATGCCATTTGGTGGAGTAGGTGCCGGTAAAATAAAACTAGTGAGTACTGGAATGTATTTTTCAGTGAAGTATTATTTTAGATAATTATTAATTGTATCAACAACTTCTTTTTGGCGTCTCGCCAACAAGTGATGGATTAAGAAAGGATATCGTTTGGTGCAATAGTGTTCATTGATTGTTTCATTCCAACAGATGTTGGCGAGACGCCAACATCGAACCGCGACAATCATTATGCTTAGCGCTTGGCTTCCAGATGCAATCTGTACTTCTCCACTTTTGACATGATAAAATAATAGGGTAGTGCTGCTACTCTTTTATAATTAAAAAGTTTGTCATTTTTTTCTGTAGTGAAAATGTTTTTCAGATAATTCAACGCCTGATGTTCACGGTAGGTTTTGTGTACGTAGCGGTGCAGGCGTTTATAAAAAGGAGAGGCGTAGGTGTTTTTAAACATCAGGTCCAAATCATCGGAATCTACCCAGTTGGCTTTTGATTTTAATTCGCCTTTTACTTTATCGTAAAATACTGTTCCTGGTAAAGGATAAGAAACGGAAATACCAATGTCTTCCGGTAAAAGATCATGAATCATTTTAATAGTGAGTTCGATGTCTTTCAATGTTTCACCGAGGTAACCAAATTGAAGAAAAAAACAAGGATCAATGTGGTATTTTCGCAATAATTCTGTTGCCTTGTAAATTTGTTCGACCGTAATGCCTTTGTCCATGGCATCCAGTATTTTTTGAGAACCGGATTCTGTACCTATCCATACGGTTTGGCAACCTGCGTCCGCAAGGGCTTTCACGGTTTCTTCCTGCACCAGTAAGTCAGCGCGGGATTGTATTTTAAATTTGAATTGTAATTTTTTATCATTTGCCAGAGAAGCAAATTCTCTGATCCAGCCTGGTTTCAAACCAAAGATGTCATCGGAAAACCAAATGTGATCGGGATGAAAATGTTCGATGAGTTGTTCGAGTTCATCGACGATCCTTTGTGGAGAATGAGAATTGTAGCGGTTGCCATAAATAGGTTTAGCGCACCAATTGCATTTGTAGGGACAACCTCTAGTGGTTACCATGTTCAGCGAAAAGTAACCATGCTTCCTGAGCCACCTGTATTTGTATTGGTCGATGTCGATTACATCCCAGGCTGGTAATGGCAATTCATCGAGGTTATTGATCACGTTACGTTTGGCCGTTGTTTTTAATTGACCATTTTCCTGATAAGTCAAACCATCGATCAGACTGTAATCGTTGGTAACACCTGCCAATAAGGCTTTGGTCAGTTGACGCAATGTTTTTTCCCCTTCGCCCATTACAATAAAATCAGCACCACGATCAATGTAGGCTTGTGCGTGATCGGTAGCATCTGAACTGCTGACAATGACTTTGCAGCCCTGCTCGGCGGCGAAGCGTATCATGTCGTAAGCCGCATGACGCATATTACTCAGACACATTTTTGTAAGGTAGTTGAATCCATCGTCGCAAATAACAAAGATAGATGGACGTTCTTTTCTTATAGCATTTTTTATGCCTTCGCAATCGATCGAAAACATGTTGTCAAAAAAACACACGTCAAGATCCACGTCTCTCAAAGCAGAGACAGCGTACAAGGTTCCCAATGGAGGATAAGGTTGCATGGCTTTCCATTGCTTGGGATCAAAGCGCAGAAAATAAGAATGTGTGATTAAAACATCTGCCATTAATTCAGGTTTATTTGATGCAAAGATTCTAATCGTAATACGTTTTGTTGAAACCGCATCAATACTTTGTTCTGATAACCATTGGGATGAAACTTAGAAACGTGTTTGCTGCATTGCACATCTACCGCGTTTGGAAATTGGTGTCTGAATTTTCTTTTCCAGAAAGCTTCCGTGATTTTCATGAAATAATTATCAAGCCTTTCTCCTAAAGGTCCGGATAAAAGCCTTTCCAATTGTCTCTTGATCCATACGGTACCAGAATAGGTAATTTGTCGCTTGTGTGTGAAGTTAGGCATGTAGTAAGACCTCCATTCATTGCTTTGCAACATGTCATCGTAAAGGGAACTGTTGTATACAGGAATCAGGTAATTGATTTCTTTTGCTGTAAAAACATTTTGTTCCTTTATTTTGAGGTGTTCGGTGTCAATGAAGTAATTGGGACAGAAATATTTTTTCGAATTCAATAGAAATATCTTCTTAAATAAAATCAATGAGGTGCGAGTCAGCCATAAACGATTGGGTGCGGTCACAATAAAAAAATCGATGTCACTCTTTTTGTCCATGTAGCCTTTGGAAAGGGAACCAGAGATCAAAACAGCTCTCACAAAAGGAAACCAGGACATAAAACGACCGATCTTTCGGGCAAGCTTTAAATGAGAGAGCGCTCTCTTATTTCCTTTGATGCGATCAGTGATAATCGATGCGTTGTTATAAAGAAAATACCATTCGTCGATGTTGTTGATGATACCCAACTCCACGAGCTTATCGATTTCTTCTTTCAGTTGCAGCGAGCCTACTCCTTTCAGGGTAGAATTAGCATGAATTTCCTCCAGCTTTAGGGGGTAATTGAAAATGTCAAAATAAATCAAAGAATGCAGAATGTCTTTTGCCAGAAGAGACAGTTCCAATTCTTTTACCCGTTGAGCATAAATCATAGCTATAAAAATATAAGGTACGTATTATTGTTTGAAATGCTTTAGCATATCTAATCAGAAGACGCATTATTTTTTAGAGGGGTTGCGTGTGGATAAAATAAAACGTTGTGGTGTTTGAACGGTTAATGTTAGTTCAATGATTGCTTCTTCCCAGGTCTGTCGCCTGACAGGCCAGAATGTTCTATATCAAGAGACATCATTTTTGCAATTAACGAACTTACTTGTTATATAAACAAATGGTCTGTCAGGGGACAGATCAGGGATCAGGATATTTAGTAGAGACAAGATGAAAAGTTTTTCTACCTTGTATACTCAAGCGACGCAACCCTTTTTACTAAAAAAGAGTCTTCAATAGTGGAACCTTGTTGCTTTTTGATTCATGAAGAAAGTATTACTTTTTAATCCCAGAAGTGCCAGCAGTAAATACAGAATTCCTAATTCTATATTGACTGTTGCAGCCTCTATTCATGGCAAATATGGATATGCCATTGTCGACGGCAATCTGGAAAAAGATCCATGGATCAAAATCGAAGAATACTTGCGCACGGGTGAATATGGATGGTTTGGAAGTACAGTCATGCCGGGTCCTCAATTGAAGCAGGCCATTCCCGTTACTAAAAATATTCGTCAGCATTTTCCTGAAGTGAACATTGTGTGGGGGGGATATTTTCCTTCCAATCAATACGCCACAGTGATGAATTCTGATTTTGTAGATTACATCATCAACGGTCCTGGTGATATTGCTTTTCCAAGTTTGCTGGATGCTGTCAATGACAATAGAATAGAAGAACTGGCTAAGATCAAAAATCTTATCTTTAAAAAAGATGGAGAGATTGTAAAAACAGCCAAGGAAGAATTGTTGAATCAGGATACCTTACCTCCATTACCTTACGATGCACTCGGAGAATTTTATTCCCTGGATAAATATTTAAGTAAAACTTATTTGGGTAAGAAGACCATTGCTTACCATTCTAGCTTTGGTTGTCCTTTTACCTGTTCGTTCTGTGCCGTCGTTCCTATCTATGAAGGAAGATGGAAGGGAAAGTCGGCGTTGAATATATACAACGACATCAAATACCTGAAACAAAAATATGGAGGAGATGCTATAGAGTTTCACGATAATAATTTTTTTGTTTCGGAAAAGCGTTGTGTGGAGTTTGCCGACCTGATGAAGGACGAAGGCATGCAGTGGTGGGGAGAAGCACGGATCGATACCATGGATAAATTTTCAGACAGCTCGTTGCAAAAATTAAGAGACAGTGGGTGCGTGATGATTTTCTTTGGTGCAGAAACCGGTGACGATGCTATCCTTAAACAGATGGACAAAGGTGGAAAACAAACAGGAGAACAGATCAAACGTTTTGCTGGACGCATGAAACAATTTGGCATCATCCCTGAGTACTCTTTTGTATTGGGGATGCCTGGCAGCAGTCCGGAAAAAGTGATGGAGCAGATTGAGAGAGAAATTAAATTCATCAAAGAAATAAAAGAAATCAATCCGGATACAGAGATCATCATTTACATCTATAGTCCCGTGCCGACAGAAGGATCGGAGCTGTATAAAGAAGTATTAAAATCTGGTTTTAAGTTTCCGGAAAAATTAGAAGACTGGCTCGATCCGAAATGGGAGAGTTTTGATTTGCGCAAGAATCCTTTAACCCCATGGCTTACGGCACCGATGATTGATAAGATCAAAGGATTCGAAACGGTATTGAACGGTTATTATCCAACAGTATCTGACATCAAGCTGACACCTTTGAAGAAAAAAGTGATTCGTACGCTGGCGTCATGGAGGTATAAGTGGAGCATACACCACTGGCCTTATGAGATAAAAGTGGTGCAGAAGTTTTGGTTGAAATACAGACAGCCTGAAAAAGAAGGTTTTTAATTCATGTACAGAAAAAAAGTCATTAAGTACCTGATCGGAAAAACATACCGTCCATTTTTAGAACGGTATCTTTCTTCTGTGCGTATGTACCGATACTACTCTCTTACTTTGCGTATTCCACCGGGCGTATTTCATCCGGCATTTTTTTATAGCACGCGCATATTGATTCAGTTTTTGGAAACACAATCAGTGAAGGGAAAGAAATTTTTAGAATTGGGTTCAGGCAGCGGATTGATCGCCATGTTGGTCTCTAAGAGAGGAGCCATTGTTACGGCGAGTGATATCAATCCAACGGCTGTTGAAAATGGAATAGAAAATACTCAGCGCAATAAATTGTCTGTTTCTTTTATTCAGTCCAATTTGTTTAAGTCCTTGTCGGGTGAAACGTATGACATGATCATTATTAATCCTCCATACTATCCGAAGGATCCGATAAGTGAGAGCCAGTATGCCTGGTATTGTGGAAAAGATTTTGAGTATTTTCATTCGTTGTTTGATCAGCTGTTCGTTCATCTCACAACAGAAGGACAAGCGTTCATGATACTTTCTGATGATTGCGACATTGCTCGCATTGAAGCGATCGCGCATGCGGCTTCGTTTCAGTTGAAAAAAGTATACGAAAAAAAATTATGGACGGAAGATAATTATATTTTCGAATTGGTGCATAGCCATCAGATTAAAATACAAGACGCATGAAAGAAGATTTGGCCTCAGTGAACCGTGCGTTCAGTATGCAGTCTGATCAATACGACGAGTATGATGCGTCTAACGGAATATTGACCTGGATGAGAAAAAGAGTGCGCGGCCATGTGTTGGCTCAATTAAAACCAGGAGATCGCATACTGGAACTCAATGCCGGTACAGGATTGGATGCTTTGTTTTTTGTACAACAAGGATATACCGTTTATGCCACCGATCTTTCTGATGGGATGGTGAAACAGATACAACAAAAAATAACAGAAAAAAATCTATCACCGAAATTATCCGTGAAGCAGTGTTCCTATACACAATTACAAACACTTCAAAGCGAAAAGTTCGACTATGTATTTTCTAACTTTGGTGGATTGAATTGTATCCCTGATTTGCGTGCTGTGACACAACAGTTGCCTGCATTGTTAAATCCGGGAGCCCGCATCACCTTTGTCATCATGCCTCCCGTGTGTTTCTGGGAAATAGGAAAAGTATTCAAGGGCAAATGGAAAGAAGCTTTCAGACGGTTTAAGAAAAAAGGTTCGATGGCTCACCTGGAAGGAGAATATTTTCCTACGTTTTATTTCAGTCCGGCTGATGTGCTTCGTGCTTTTGGCAATGACTATAAAAAAATAAGTCTTGAGGGGCTGGCTACTTTCAGTCCGCCTCCGCATGCCGATCGTTTTCCGATGAAGCATCCACGCATGTACCGCTTGTTGACGAAGCTTGATGAACAACTGGCAAGCATTCCACCTTTCCGTTCATGGGCCGATCATTTTATTTTAACTGTACAATATTCACCTGTTCAAAACAAATGATAAGCGATTACAACAGACTCCTTCGATACAGCGTTCCTTTGGTGCTTCTCCTGTTGGCTTTTGTCATCAAAGCATTGTCCATGGGTTATTCTGATTTTGCTTCCTATTATTTTGGCAGTCAGGAATTGTTGCAGGGTTTATATCGTAATGCGTATAATACGGCTTCTTTAAATGCCATCGTTTATGCCAAAGGGTTTCATGAGCTCTTCATTTCTTATACCCCTTTTCCTCCTTTTACATCGCTGTTCCTTGCTCCCTTTTTATGGCTGCCAATTGCAACGGCTAAACTGGTTTTTAATATCATTTCCTGTTTTGTTTTTGTCTGGGCACTGGTACGAACGTTTCGTTATTTCTCGATTGCACCGGTATATATATTGCTTGTTCCGCTGGTGTTTTTTACGCCAATCCGAAGTAATGTGTTTTTTGGGCAAACCTATCTCATGCTGTTTGCCTTGCTCATGGAGGGATACATGGCTTATGATAAAAAACAAATCCTGTTGTCATCGGTGTTATGGGCTCTTGCCATCGTATTGAAAATATTTCCTGTTCTGATCTTTTTGTTTTTGCTTATTCGCAAACAATACAAAGCATTTGTCTGTTTGTTAGCGGCATGTTTTGTATTGTTTGCGAGTTCTATTGTCCTTACTGGTTGGTCAGCCTGGCAATTGTATTTATTTGAAATTGTACCGCGGATAAACAACGGTGAACTCAATGACAGTTTTACCTGGATCTTCCAATCGGGATTCATGCTCTTGAAAAATATCTTCATCTACGACGAGTTGTTGAATCCTGTTCCATTATTCGCTAATGCCTATGTGTTTGTTGTTACGATGATTTGTTACAAGGCATTGCTTATAAGCGCATGCATCATGGTGACTGTAAAAAGATCATCCAAAGATCTCTTGTCTTTTGCCTTGTGGATCACAGCCAGTTTATTGATCTCACCGAATGGTAGCACCTATTCTTTGATTTTGTTACTCCTTCCTTTTATTGCTTTAATGGAATGGAATACATCACTGGTACAAAAAGGAATCATTGTGCTTCTGCTCGTGTTAGTTTGCAATTTCCCAAACCACTACATGGCTTCAATGCCTTTGTTTTTGAAGTTTCCTCGTTTGTACTTCTTCCTTGCTTTTTTTGTTTTTGTCATGGTAGTGGCAAAGATGAAATGGAACAATAAAATAGTACTGGGATGTGGACTTTTGTTTTTGATCGTTGACTCTCCCAAACTATTTTCTTCAGCTAAAGATGGCAGTGCTTATGTATTGAAAAAAGAAGAACACCTGCTCATCTATGATTATACGTTTCAAAATCAGCAATTGGTTTATTCTTATTGGTCAGATAAAGGTGGCTTGATGTGTCGCCTGCCAGACAGCGTCGCTGCGGAAGTGTCATCAGATGTAATGCTTAAGAACAATCAGATTTTTTATAGAGGAAAACAACTCACATACTCATCAGACTGGAAAAAGAAACCGATGTTGCACGGAGCATACATTGTGTACTTGTCGGATAAAAATAGAGGAGTTGGTTTTTATACCTTGCGTCAGATTAAACGCGATCAGTCAATTTAAGGTAGAGCAACATGGTTTTTATTTTATTCAGAATCGTTTCCGTTTCCATGGCTTGCATGCAAAAATTATTTCCTCCACATGGAAGCACTTCATGCCGGTGTATGCATGGTGAACAATGCACATTTGAATAATAGTATAAATGTCTTTCTTCTTCTCCTAAAGGAATTTTCAGGTAATTGTCCGGATCTGTTGGCCCCCAGATGGATACCGTTGGCAATCCCAATGTTTTTGCCAGATGCAGCGGACCGCTGTCAATGGTTATGAGAAACGCACATTGCCTGGAAAGAAAGTCATAATACGATTCGAATCCAGCTGTACCTGCATAATTTATTATTCTGTCTTTGACCGCAGAGAGTTTAGGGTAATGCAAGAGAAACTGTTCAATCGCCAACCGATCGCTAGGAGCACCTAATAAAGCCAGTTGGTAGGAGGTATGTTGCAGCAACCATTCGCAGATGTTTGCTACCATATCATCCGGAAGTTTTCTCACCAGTGCCAATTCACTACATGTATTGTTGATAGCAATGAAAGGCATGAGTTGTTCATTTTTACGAGTAGAAGTTAACTCCTCATCAAGCAAGTATTTTGTTCCTGTCACTGCTTCTGCCATGTGAAGGTAATTGTCTTCGAGGAAAGTAGATTGATCAAACAACACGTTGTGTGTGTTGAGGTACTTGCGGAAAAATACAGGAGTAAGGTAAAATCCGAAACGATTCTGCGCAAAGGTCATTAGCGAATAAACAGTGGTCAGCTTAGAATAGACTTCCAGGTCTACGACCCAAAGTGATTGAAATGTCCATGATTTGACTAAAAAAGAAATGGCATCTACACATGTAGACAAAGGACGATCAGAACGTACGGCCCAGGTTTCATTGAAGAGTTGTAAAGGCGCAATGGCGCGATCGATATTGGGATCCGTTAATAAAATAAATTTCGCTTCAGGGTACCGTTGACGCATCCGACGTATGGCCGGTGCGCTGACCAGGAGACTTCCTATACCTAACAGTTTGATGAAGAGAATCGTTTGAGGAGGAGGATTCAATTGATGATTTCTGCGCAATAAAATTCCCAATAACCTTGTCAAAGGAAGAAACAACACAATCAATAAATACCCCACGTATTTGTCGAGCTTTTGTTTGAAAGGAATAGACAAGGTTTTTAGCTTATGCATATCGATGCTTAAGTTGAGAAAAAAAAGCTAGAAGGGAAAGGATTTTCATTGCTGTAATCCCTACGATGACTTGAAAAAAAAATCTCTTAGTTCTCCTACGAGTTCGTAGAACATCGTAATAAAAATGGCGAATATACAGGCCAATGAGCATTCCTACTCTCCATTTTTTTTTTGGAATTACTTGATTATGAAGTATATTTGAGTACCCAACGGTACGAGATGAATTTTAGTCAGACATTACAAGCATACGTGAAACGTTATCAGCATGCGTTTTTAGAATTTAAAAATACGTATACCACACGAAGGGGAAAATCCTTAACAGCTCAAGCTTTACTTCAAGCCAGTGAAGAACGCTTCAGGGCCTTAGCAGATGATGCTCCGGTATTGATTTGGATTTCTGGTACCGATAGGCTGTATCATTTTTTTAATAAGGGCTGGCTTGATTTTACTGGTCGCACAATGGAGCAGGAAATAGGAAGCGGTTGGACAAAGGGCGTACATTCCAATGATTTAGATCGTTGCCTAGAGGTGTATCATTCTTCGTTTGAAGCACGCAAAGAATTTTACATGGAATACCGATTGAGGAGACACGACGGAGAGTTCCGTTGGATCTGGGATAAAGGCGTTCCAAGTTACAGCGATAACGGGGAGTTTACAGGATATACCGGTGCCTGTATGGACATTCACGATCGCATCGTATTTGAAGAAAAATTAAGAGACAGTGAAGCAAGATTGCGCATCGCAGCGATTTCCAGTGAACTTGGTACCTGGGACTTTAATCCAGTTACACAAGAGATGAGTTGGGACAGTGCCTGCAAAGATTTGTTTGGTTCGGCACAAGATACACCAGTGACCTTAGATTTGTTCTGGTCAAAAATGCATCTCGAAGACAAGGCTGCAGCATTGGACAGCATGCTGCGTGCCATGAATCCGGACATCGCTGAGAATTATGAATCTGAATATCGGATTATTGGATTGCCTGATAATAAGTTGAGATGGATACGTGCCAAGGGCAGAGCATTCTTTGATCAAAAGGGAGTGCCTGTCAATTTCGCTGGAACAGTACTCGACATTACCGAAGAAAAAATTGCATTGGAAGCATTACAAAAAAACGAACGCAAATTTCGTTTGCTCGCAGATGCCTTACCACAATTGATCTGGACGGGCGATGCCGAAGGGCACATAAATTATTGCAGTCAGGCCTTCATCGATTATTCTGGTCTTCAACTCGAACAGTTGCAGGAAAACGGTTGGTTACAAATTATCCATCCCGAAGAAAAAGAAAGCAATACGAACGATTGGATAAAAGCAATTGCTAATGGCGAGCCTTTTATTTCTGAACATCGGTTAAGAAGACACGATGGCGAGTACCGCTGGCAATTGAGCAGAGTGATGGCACAGCGCGATGAAAGAGGTACGATCATCATGTGGGTGGGAACCAGCACGGATATTCACAAGCAAAAAATGGCATCGACAGAGCTCGAACACAAAGTGGAAGAACGTACGCTCGAACTAGCAGAAAAGCATGAACAATTCAACAAACAAAAAGAATTTGCGGAGATCATATTGAATTCTTCCGTTGATATCATTTCTTTATTCGATACCGATCTTCGTTACCTGATCGTGAATAAAAAATTTGAAGAAATGTATGGCATAAAAGAAAGTGAGATCATTAACCGGGAGATTACCGATGTGTATCCTAAAATGAAGGAGTCAGAGTTTTATAAGCTTCTACTCGAAGCAAGTAAAGGAAAAGCTTCTCATACGTCGGGTTATCAATCGATCATCACCATGAAGTATTACGAAACGTTTATGGTGCCATTGATGTCGCATGGTAAAGTCTCTGCTGTACTCGTTATTGCGCATGATAATACAGAACTCATTCGTGCCTATCACCAGTTGGAAGTAAAGAACAAAGAATTAGAAAAGTCGAATCATAACCTGGAGCAGTTTGCATACATCGCCAGTCATGACTTACAGGAGCCTTTACGCAAAATCAGAACGTTTACCGAATTACTGTATAACAATTTGCCGGATCTGAGTGAACAGTCAAAATCTTACTTTAATAAAATTGATCTGTCGGCGAAACGCATGACAGGACTGATCAGAGATGTACTCAATTATTCTCGTCTTTCAATTGCCGAACAATCTATTGATACCGTTGATCTCAACATCGTGGTAGCAGAAATTAAAAATGATTTTGAATTGTTGATCCAGGAGAAAAAGGCCATTATAAATGCTTTGGCATTGCCCGTGATATCTGGGATTCCTTTGCAGTTGAATCAATTGTTCTCAAACCTTATTGGAAATGCATTGAAGTTTTGTGATCAATATCCAATCATTGAACTGTATAGTGAAGAGGTGAAAGAACAAGACGTGGTGCAAATAGAACAACTGAATCCTACGCTACGTTATATTCGCATTACCTGCAAAGACAATGGGATAGGTTTCGATCCGAAATATGCAGAACAAATTTTCAATATTTTTCAACGGTTAAACAATCGAGATAAATACGAAGGCACTGGTATTGGGCTAGCTTTGTGCAAGAAGATCATGGAAAACCACAAAGGCCTGATCATGGCGTCAAGCGGTATATCTGGAGGGGCTGTCTTTCATTTGTATTTTCCTGCAGGCATTCGTTAAAGAAGAACTTCCAATGCAACATAATCGTTGGCTAGAATGGATGCGAGATCAGATGTCCAGTCTGATGTTTTAGCAAAGTCTTGCAAGGTATTCCACTCCTTTTTCTTTGTGGCATGAAGCACTTGCTGATGAACAGAGGAAAGAGGAATGTCTGCACTGAGCAGGGGATGAAAAGGATAGGAAGTTTTTATTTTGTGACTGATCTTATCGTATTCTTTCTCGCTCAAAGAAGAAATATAAATATCCAGACAAAACATAGTGTTTAAATTATCCTTATAGTTGCTCATCATGGAGGAAGAGTATGAATGAATTGATTTTCATCCGTTTGTTATTTATATAAATAAATAATCTACAGGTAATATTGTTCAAAGCAATAGCACTATACCAAATGTAAAAAGGAACGTTCCCGAGGTCGGGCACGTTCCTTTTGCAAAAAAAAACGAAAAAATACGAGACGATTAAATAGTAGTAGCAAGCTGCTCCAGTAGTTTATAACTATATGACGCAACAATTGTAAAACGTGACAGAGGGAAAGCATTTTTTATGAGAATGTTTTATAGCGAGAAGAGGGCTGAAAGTCAGTGTCTTGTTGTGTAAGGAAAAATGTAAAAGATTGAATTTAAAAAATGATATAAGTAAAGTATAAGCAGAGCGTTCTTGTGCTCCTGCATTATACTTTACTTTTATTTATTAATGCACGCCACCATTGTAATCATCCGATTCTGTATCGGGTTGATTGACATTCGTGTTGGGATTATTCGGTTGATTGCCAACTTGTTGTTTTTTTGCATCTCTTTTTGCTTGTTCCCGAGTTTTCAATTGTGCCCATGTTTGTTGTTGAGCAGGAGTAAGCACTGCATTGATGGCTGCATCGTAATCGTTTTTAGTTTGTTTGATGGCCGGACCTTGTTTTTGTCCGTTGGCTTTATTGGCTCTCAATCCTTGCATTTTGTTGACGTGTGCAAGTGTGATGTTATAAACTTGTGTGGATTGATCCTGGCTCAATCCTAATTTTTTAGTCAGGTGAGCGGTGGCACGTTGTGCTTTTTCTTCTGGTGTTAAAGACGGTTTGTTATTGTTTTGCGTTTGCTGTGCAATAACAGATGTGATACTCAATAGAGCAAATAGACAAAAAGAGAAAATGATGTTTGTCTTTTTCATGAGGAGTTGGTTTAGTGTTGGAGTAATGAAGTTATAGGTGAAAGATGCGTTGTCTTTCTGTGTACAATCTGAAGGTCAATAAAGACTGGATCTTATTTATTAGATTGTTTTCCTGGCGTGAAATAATGTTTTACGTTTTCTTTTTTTCTTTTCGTAGAAAAAGCCGTGTACAATACTGCAGCGGTCAACATGCTAAGCACAGGCACCGTCATATACAAGGGCCAGGCCGTCCATATACCGGAAGGCAAAGCAGAAGAAAGGGTGCGCGCAGGATTCATGCTAAAGCCTGAATAGGGGGCTTCAAACGTGACGAAGCTTGTGATGAGCAATCCGGTGATGTAGGGTGTGAAACTTTTTATTTTCTTGTGATTGGAGCTGATCAATGTCACTGACATCAGCAGAAAAGCGATGAGTGCTTCTCCTATGATAGCTCCTGTTACACCGGCTTTGCCAGGCACAGTCACTACATATCGTATGGAAGCATGTGCCATTTCATGAGGAAGCAACGCTGTAACCAGCCACACACCAGCTGTACCGCCGATCACCTGGAAGAGGAGGTAGAAAGGAACATCCCTTGCCGGAATTTTATGGAGATACCACATGGTGAGTGTAACGGCAGGATTGATGTGTGCTCCGGATTTTCTTCCCCAGGGTGATTGTATGATCCCCAGCGCTGTAGCACCCATGGCTATTCCTATCAACAGTCGCCTTGTAAAATCAGAAGAAATAGTATGTACTAAGTTGAAATCCGGATGCTCCAATAAGATGGTAAACAAACAAGCCGATACCATAAACAATCCCAATCCCCAGGCCTCGATGAGGTAGAGGCGATAGTTGGTTTTGAATGTGGTAGTCAGTTTGTGCATAGGTATGTATATCTTGTAAGAAATGGTAGTGTATGGAGTAAATGTGGAATGAAGGATGTTTTTTGAAAGGTTATAAAATCATTTGATGAGTGTTGGATGGGCGTTTCCCCGCAGTGATTGAGGAGGGAAATGCCCTATTCTATAGAGCTTATTTAAAGATCTTGCTCTTCATTTGACTCTATATTTATTTTTTTAAATGACAGAATGCTTTCATTATTTTTAAATCAGATAAGAAGAAAATCTTTCAAAGCCACTTCTACCTATTCCCATTTCTCCAATAAATGTTCACCCACCCGAATGGCATTGGCAATGATAGTAAGCGAAGGATTCACGGCACTGCTTGATACAAAAAAGCTGCCGTCTACCACATACAAATTATCGAGTTCATGTGCCTTGCAATGAATGTCGAGCACACTGATCTTAGGATCTGAACCAAATCGTAAGGTACCGTTTTGATGTGCCAATCCGGATAGTGGGATATCCTGACTGATGTTTAAATTGTGATCCAATACAGAATCGAACATGCCTGATTCATTCAATAAATGTTTCCATCGCTTGATCAAGCGATGGAAACAAGCGGTATTATTTTCTGTATAATCCAAGTGTACTTCATTGCCTTTTAAATACACACGGTTATCAGGAGAAGGAAGATCCTCGGAAGTCAGCCACCAGGCCAGAGAATGAGAGGCCATGGCATTCAGTACAAATTCCGGTGTGATTGCCGGTGCATCGGCTGCTAACATGTTGCCGTTTGCTTTGCCCATCATTTGCACATGTCCCATCGGAAATTCGTATCCTTTGTCGCCCCAGTAGAAATCACTGACGGCTAATGTCTTTTGAAAAACATTCGTATTTCTGTTTTTGCTCAACGCCAATACTACCGCGTTTTGATGTTTCATTAAATTTCTTCCTACTTGATCAGATCCATTGGCCAGACCGTTGGGATGTTTCTCGTTGGCCGAGCGCAACAGCAAGAGCGCACTGTTGATGGCTCCGCAGGATACCACGATGGTGTCTCCTTTGAAGTACTGCATCTTTCCTTCGATCTCTGCTTCGACTTGTTCTACGCGTGTTCCGTCGCTTGAAGTGAGTAATCGGTTCACTCTGACATTTGTGAGCAGCGTAATGTTTGAATGTTGCAAAGAAGGTCTTACGCAATTGATATCTGCGTCTGCTTTCGCATGAATCAGGCAGGGAAAACCGTCACAGGTATCACAACGAATGCAGGTGCTGTTTAATCGATCTGCTTCGTTGAGTTTAATGCCAAGCGGTATATAAGAAGGATTATATCCGCTTCTCTGCAAATGATCACAGACCTCCTGCATCAGAGGTTCGTGGCTTACCGGAGGTTCTGGATACTCTTCGCTTCGGAATGAATCGGTAGTATCCACGCCGGCTTTACCGTGTACATTGTAGAGCTTTTCTGCTTTGGTATAAAAGGGCTCAAAGTCTGCATATGTAAGCGGCCATTCAGGAGATATGCCACCTTCGTGTTGCACTTTTTCAAAATCGCGTTCGCGCATGCGGTACAAAGCGGCACCGTATACTTTAGTGTTTCCACCCACCCAATAACCTATGCCTGGTCTGAAGTCCTTACCATGCTTGTCTTTCCAACGTTCGTTGGTGTGGTAGCGTTCTTTGGAAAAGACTTCGATGGTATCCCAGTTTTCTTTTTCACGTGGAAGATAATGTCCTCTTTCCAAGACGAGAATATTCTTTCCTGATTCACGCAAAGTATGTAACAACGTTCCACCGCCAGCGCCAGTACCTATGATGATGATGTCGTAGTATTGTTGATCGTTGTTCATGCGGTGTCGTTTGGAATTTCTGTTTAATATTATTTGCTAGCTACTAAAAACAAACATCACTTCCAACCACCGCCCAGCGCTTTGATCAGAGAAATGGAGTACAACAGACGCTGACCGGTAACAGAGATGTAGCTATTTTCCGCATCCAGTACGGCGCGGTCAGCCGTAATCACGTTGATGTAGGTGGTCAGTCCTTTTTGATACAATTCTTTAGACATGTCAGCTGAAGTATGTGCGGAGTTCAATACTTTTTTCAATACCGTTGATTGTTGTGACCTGTATTCTATATTCGTCATGGCATCTTGTACTTCTCGAAAAGCATTGAGTACCACTTGCTGATATGCCGCTTGTGATTCTTTATACCTTGCTTCCGCAATGTTTTTATTGGCGATGTTTCTACCTCCTGTAAAGATAGGAATAGAGAGACCAACACCACCGATCCATGTTTGGCTTTGCCGTTGAAATATATTATCAAATCGTGAACTCTGGAATCCTGCTGATGCAGCGGTGACTTTTACAGAAGGAAAAAATGCAGCATCTGCTACGCCTATCTGTGCATTGGCTGCAATCAGATTTTGTTCGGCTTCTACAATATCTGGTCTGTGTTGTAATAAGTCAGAAGGAATTTCAAGAGGAATTTTTGGTACAACGGGTAAACCCTTGCGGGCTGTGATGCGCAAGTTCATGACCGGAATGCCGCATAGAACGGCAATGGCATTTTCACTCACGGCTCTGCTGCGCCTGGCTTCTATCAGTTGACTCTCTACGGTGGATGCTTCTATCTCGGCTTGTACCACATCCAATTTTGTTGTGATGCCGGCATTGTATTGACTGCTTGTTAATTTCAGGTTGTTGTTTCTTAATGCCAGAGAGTTTGTATAAAGTTGAATCTGGTTATCGATCAAGCGCAAGTTGAAATAATTGGAAGCAATGTCTGCCGATAAATTGAGCTTCACTACTTCATAGTCTGCTTGTGTTGCTCTTAGCGTGGCCTCTGCGGCTTCTGACGAGCGTCTGAATTTTCCCCACACATCCAATTCGTAACTCATGTCGAGCGGGACGTTGATGGTGGTGTACCGTACTTCGGGAAGTTGATTGGAACCAATTGGACTGGGTCTATTAGCGGCTAATTGTTGTCGACTGATGTTCGGATCGAAGGTAATGGTAGGGTAGTAATAAGATCGTGCACTGGCCAGCATTCCCCTGGATTCCATGATGCGGAAGGCGGCGTTCTTGAGCGTGGGATTACTGTCGAATGCTGTTTGTATCAATTGATTTAAACTGTCGTCTCCGAATACCAACCACCATTTATTGTTGAACTTGAGGCTGTCGTTATTCCATGTCAATGTTTCTTCTACAATATCGCTTGGTGTATAAGCGGTAGCTGTATCTCTGATCACTTGATTTTTCCAGGTCCATGAATCATCCAGTACATGTGGTCTTTCATAATGCCTACCCACTGAGCAGGCACAGAGCAGGCAAACGATGAGAAGAAAAAATAAATAAGCATCTTTTCTTTTCCTGGCAAGGCTAATCATGAATGGATGCTTCATTTGTTGTGAGATTGTTTTGTTGGTTTGGAAATCTGCACCTTCAATCCCTGTGTCAGATTGAGACTGGGATTTGTGACCAACAATTCGTTGGTCGTTAATCCATCCGCGATTTCAAGCGTGGCTCCATTGTCTTTGTTGATGGTGATGTTCTTAATCGCAATGGTATGCTTTGGTGTGACAGTTACGACTTGCGTTCCTGCTGAGCGTATGATCAATGTATTGGCGGGAATGATTAGGGGAGGAGTATTTCTTTTAACAGAAAACTTTACCTGTGCATACATACCAGGCAGATAGGTGTGTGCAGGATTGTTGAATTCAACCTGTACCAACAACGTTCTCGTTACAGGATCCAATGCTCCTGCTGTTCGTGTCACTTTTCCGGTTACCGGTTTCCCCTGCATTTCCTGCACCATGATTTTTGCTTCTGTACCGATGCTTACGTAGGATACAAAGGATTGCGGTACGTTCACAAATATTCGAAGCTTATCGATCTGTGCAATTTTGAATAAAGCATTTGTACTTCCGCTACCGGAATTTACCAGCGTACCAATGTCAATTCCTCTGGAAGTAATGATACCTATAAAAGGAGCAACCACACGTTTGAATGATTTTTGTGCCTCGAGTTGATTCACTGCTGCCAGTGCTGCCTGGTAAGCTCCTGCACGATCTGCTTTTTGTTGTTCGGAAACGGCGCCTTGTATACTGACGCTATTCACACGGTCCATACTCGTCTTAGCGAGGTCAAGGTTGGCTTTGGCTTGAGCCAGTTGTTGATCCAATTCAGGTGTTTCAATCTCTGCCAATAATTGTCCTTCACGAACAGGATCTCCGATATCCACCAACCAATTTTTGATATAACCATTGACCCTAGCATACAAAGAGGTTTCACGGTATCCTTGTAAATCTCCAGGTAAGAGCAATTGTGCCGTATCACTTGCCAGTGTAGGTTTGACGACATGCACTTGTGGTACTTTGTATGCAGAAGCTTTCGCCGCTTCTTCCTTCGTGTGCTTTCTTTTTAAAATGGAATGCACCAAAAAAAATACCAGTGCCGCCATGGCGATGATACCGACGATATAAATTATTTTCGATTTGTTTTTGGGTTGATCGGATGTAGATTCTTCTTTTTTAGCTTGAACTTCCTGTGATTTTTTTTCTGTGTCGTTTGTTGATTCCTGCTTCGCCTCATTTGAGGGTTGCTGCGATGCCACCATTTTCAAATTGGCTTCCGCGGCTTTGAGGTTCGCCTCTGCAGCTTGCTTGTTGAGTTCGGCCGCTTTATTCACATCCATCTTTGGTGGATCGTTGGCATCGTCGGTAACTTTATTTTCTTCGTTCATCATGCAATGGATAATAGATTAAGCAACGTCTTCTGTGAGTGGTACCGTATTTTTTCTCAAGAAGCTATACACTAGTGGAACAAAAAGTAGGGTGGTGAAAGTGGCGAGAATTAAACCACCAATGACTGCTCTTCCCAATGGTGCATTTTGTTCACCACCTTCACCCAAACCAAGTGACATCGGAAGCATACCGATGATCATGGCTAGTGCGGTCATGAGTACGGGTCTTAAACGGGTATACCCAGCGCTGAGTGCCGCTTCCTGAGCGGTTTTACCAGCGATGCGTTCGTCGTTGGCAAAAGTAACAAGCAAAATACTATTGGCTGTCGCTACACCGATGCACATAATGGCTCCCATTAAGGAAGGCACACTGAATGTGGTGTCAGAAAGAAACAACATGTACAATACGCCGGACAGGGCACCAGGCAGTGCTGATATAATGATCAAAGGATCAACCCAGGATTGAAAGTTAACGACCATGAGAAAATAAACGAGTCCGATAGAAATGAGCAAACCCAAACCCAATCCTAAAAAAGCTTCGTTCATGCTTTGAAGTTGTCCGCGTACCTGTAACGTTGTTCCTCTTGGTAATTTATTTTTATAACTGTTTACAATTTTATTGACCTGATCGGCGACACTTCCTAGATCGCTGCTTTCTACACTCGCAAATACTTCCAATACAGGTGCTACGTTGTAATGCGTTACTACACCAGGAGTCACGGAGCGACCTGTGGTAATGAAATTGCTCAAAAGCTGCGATTGCTTGGAAGGAGAGACCAGTGGAGTTTCTTCCAGATCACTGATGGATGTTAGTTTGTAAGGTGGTGTTTGTACAGCAATGGCATAACTCACTCCGTTTTTTGGATTGAGCCAAAAATTCGGAGCAGTCTGTCCACTCGAAGTAAGAGAGATCAACAAGTTGTTGGCTACATCACGCTGAGTCAATCCTGCATGCTGAGCCCTTGTACGGTCTACGTTCACTTTCACTTGTGGCACATCTAGTATTTGTTGCAAGTGTACATCTACGGCACCTGGTATCAGTGCCATTTTATTTTCTATTTCTTTGGCGATCTTATAATTCTCCTCTTTGTTTTTTCCTACTACTTGTACGTTGATGGGTGCGGGTAACCCAAAGTTTAGAATTTGAGAAACCATATCGGCCGATTGGTAAAAGATCACGACATCTGGCAATTGCTGACTGATCTTATCTCGTATGGCTGTCATATACTGTTGTGTAGCCCTGTGTTTTTCTTGCAAAGACACGTTGATCTCTCCCTCAAAAGATCCAACGCTGGAATTGTCAGAGTAAGCCATATTGATTCCGGACAAACCGATGTTGTCCAATATCAATCCCATTTCTTCTTTCGGAACGGTTTCGCGTATGATATTTTCTATTTGTTCAAAGAGGACTTCTGTTTGTTCGATACGTGTTCCGGATGGCGCACGCACGTGCATCCTGAATTGCCCGGCATCTACTGTAGGAAAAAAATCTCTTCCGATGAAAGGAATGGTGATAAGAGAAAGACATATTATACCTATAAATACAAAGGTGACGATCAGTCGATGTTGAAGAAGAATGGCTAGGAAGCTTTTATATTTTTCTCTGAATTTTTCGAAAGAAACATTGAAACGGTTATGTATTCTCCAGAAAATATCTGCGTCTACCGGTTCTCCTTTTTCCATGGCCTGATAGACATGAATTTCATTGGACAAGAGGTAACGTACCATGGTTGGTATTAATGTTCTGGATAAAAAATAGGAGGCCAGCATGGCGAATATCACCGCCATGGCCAAAGGTGCAAATAGAAATTTCGTTACACCACTCAAAAAAAAGATGGGTACAAATACAATGCAAATGGCCAGCGTGGATACAAAAGCAGGCGTTGCAATTTGTTGTGCACCATCAAGGATAGCTTGAATCATGGGTTTGCCCATACCCATGTTGCGGTGTACATTTTCTATTTCTACTGTTGCATCGTCTACCAATATACCTACTGCCAAAGCCAGGCCACTGAGCGACATGATGTTGATGGTTTGTCCCAATATGCTCATTACAATGATTGAAACCAGTATCGACAAAGGAATGGAAATGCCTACAATGATGGTACTCCTCCAGCTGCCAAGAAATACAAGGATCATCATGGCTGTAAGACATGCCGCGATGATCCCTTCATCTACCACACCGTCTATGGATGCTTTTACAAAAACGGATTGATCAAACAATGGTTGTATTTTGAGCGAAGCAGGAAGAGTGGCTTCTATCTGTGGTAAAAGTGCTTTGACGCGTTTGATGACATCGAGAGTGGAAGCTCCGCCATTTTTCAATATGCTGATGAAAGCACCTCTTCTTCCGTCCTGTCGCACCACGTTGCTTTGTACGGCATATCCGTTGTGTACTACGGCTACATCACTTATAAATACAGTGGCTCCATTGACTTCTTTAATTGGAAGATTGTTCAGCGTCTCTAATACTTCTTCACTGCTGTTGAGTTTTACATCATACTCTTTTTCTCCCATCTTGATGCTGCCGGCAGGTTGAATCAGATTTTGTGCATTGATCGCATTACTGACATCAATGGGTGTAAGGCCTTTGGCGTAGAGTGCTTGTGCATTTAGATCTACCATGACCTGAGTGGACTTACCTCCGTATGCAGGAGGCACGGTTGCTCCTTGCGTGCTGGCGAGCCCCACGCGCAGGAAGTTATTGGCCTGGTCGTTGATGTCCTGTTCGGAAAGAACATCACTACTCAAACTTAATTGCAGTACGGGTACATTGGTAGCACTGTAACGTATGATAATAGGAGCGGTCATGCCAGGAGGCATGATCCGGAGAAGCGTGGCACTGATGGCTGCCAATTGTGCCACGGCAGCTTCTACCTTTGCTTCCGGATGAAAAAATATTTTGATGTTACTGATGCCTTTCAGCGATTGCGATTCGATGTGTTCGATGTCGTTGATGCTGCTGCTGAAGGTGCGTTCTGCAACGGTTACGATTCTGCGTTCCATTTCCTCCGCAGAAATTCCATTGTACTGGTAGATGACACTTACCACAGGAATGTCAATGTCAGGAAATATATCCACCGCTGTTCGGTAGATGGTAAAGATCCCCATTAACAAAATCAGCATGGCCATTACTATAAAGGTATATGGCCTGTTGAGGGCCAACCTTACGATCCACATCATAGACTCTATGGTTTATCTGGAAAAATTATCTTTGAATGTTGTAGTTATTTTGAAGTTATAGGAGTTATGTTTTAATATGCCGGCCTTGTAAAAATAGATTTCATGACGAATGCCTATGTACAATAGATAAACAGGTTGTATTTATCTGCCATACATAGGTGTGTTTTATTTTATTTTTAAAGTATCGGCGCCGTTGTTGCTTCCTCCATTTCCAACACCTGATCCGGAACCGTTTTCACCTTCGACACTGTTACTAGGAGTGATGAATTCTTTTTTCTGTTGTCCTTTTTTAGTTGTTTTTTTTGAAGAGCCACTGCTTACCGTACGATTACTTTTAGCTGGAGTAGTTTTCGAAGACGTAGTGGATCCTGAAGGACTACATGCATAATAAGTAGCTGTCACAGCATGCTCTTCTTCGTCTATGTTTGATGCATTCAAACGGTTTGCTGAAGTTTGATCAACAGTTACTTTGGTTTTGCTGCAAAAGGTTAATGTACCCAAGAGCAAAATTGAAAAAGCAGAAGTAGTTATTTTTTTCATGGCCGTATTTTAGTTGATAGGACAAATACTAAAAACATGCCATAGCAAAAAAGGAACACTGTATCCATGAGAGATGGTGATAAATGCCACACTGTGTATTTATTTGCATTTTTCTGTTGAAAAAGATGCCGGAAATGAGCAATGAAATTGTTCTTCGCGTGCCAGTTTTATTCTGTTGTAATTCTGAAGATGATTTAAAAGTGCATGACCTGGCTCTTTTTTTGTTCTTAGAAGAAACGTAACAAAAACTTAAACTTATGAAAACGCTAAAAATCTTCGGTATCGTATTCCTGTTTTGTTTAGCTTTAAGTTCAACAAGTCAGGCGCAAGTATATGTTAACTTCAATGCTGGCGGAGCACCTTATGGTTACTATCCTCCAAACGGTGGTTACGTGCAATTTTATGGTGGAGGCGGAGGTCCTGCTTATTATGGTGGATACAATAGAGGATATGTAAATCCAGGTTATTACAGACAGCCCTATTATGGCGGGGGATATAACAGACCTCATTATGGATACGGCGGTGGATATGGAGGTCGTGGGCATCACCATTGCTACTAGTCTCTAGACAAAGTGTTGGAAATAAATAAAGCCGTCGGTCAGTACAAATTGTATTGACCGACGGCTTTTTATCGTTCATGGGTATACTTTTAATGTATCACAATTACAGGTCCGTTGAGGGCATCTGCATGGCTATTGCCAGCCTGGTCTCTGATGTCGTTCGTTCCGGAATTTCCTTTTCCTAAATCTTCGAACGTTTCAAATGTATAATTCAATACTAAACCTGATGACGGAGGATTGGAAGGATTGCTTTGTAAGGCTTGTACTTCCGAAGCAGAAAGTGCACGGTTCCAGATACAAAAATCATCGAGTGTGAATTTGCCATAAGCTGTATAAGCCGTTTCATAGACTACTCCGATTGTAGCATTAACAGCTGTATTCGCATCACCAAGAAAAAAATCCAAGGTATTGCCGAAACAACAGGTACCTGCAGTCATCGATTGAAGTACTCCATCGGCATATATTTGTATGTTATTACCACTGTTATCAGAGACAATGGTAATGTTGTGCCAGGCTGCATCAGAGAAGGTATTGATGGGGGAGTAAGCATCCATTGTGGCATGTCCTGAAGTGTTGCTACTGTTTAAACCCAGTGTATGAATGGTGCCTTGAAGTGTTCCTGCACCTCTGGTTCCCAAGTACCAAAGGTCCTCATTAGTACCTCCTTTTGAAATGGCGAACACCGTATGATCCGTATTGAAGTCGGGTGATTTTATCCATGCGCTGATGGTACCGGTCTTTAACGCATAAATAGAAGGTGCCAGAGAAATATCCATGTAATCGTCGGTGCCATCCAATTGTATGGCGTGGTTTGCAGGACTATTGTTATCTGCATTGTTTCCAGTAGTCACGGGCAAAGGACATTTTGCTTTTTTACATTCTACCTGTAGAAGTAAAATGAAAAGAATAGTAAAAGTGGAAGGAGTTATTATCTTTGACCAGTTAAAAATAATGTTTTTCATGAAGCAAAAATAAAAGTAAAAACAAAGACACTCATTGAAGAATTTGTTCGTGGTAAATATAATAAAATCTATCCATCATTTAATTATGAAAAAAACAGTACTGTTTCTTTTTTTCTGTATAGGTCTACCTGTTTTTTCTTCGGCGCAATCATTGGCTATGAAAAGAGCAAGTCACATCGGAAAAGGAATGAACCTGTCCTGGCTCGACCAGCGTTGGAAAGGCACTGAGCAACAACAACACAGAGATTACGTTAACCTGGATGATTTGCCTCATTATAAAGCGCAGATTGAATTGATTCATAAAATGGGCTTTCAATTCCTCCGTTTTCCTGTTTGCTTTGATTTATGGTATGCTGATAAAGCACCTTATGAATTACTCAGACCTTCTTATTATCAGGTGCTGGATTCTATCATCAAGTGGACCGGTGAGAAGAACATGTTGCTGTCTATCGATTATCATCATGGAACATTGGACAACGAGCACTACCAGGATCAAGCCACACGTATTTGTTTTATATGGTCGGAGATAGCCCGTCAATACAAGCATACAGATCCGGAACGAATATTTTTTGAACTCTTTAACGAACCCAATCGCATCAACGAATCGGAGTGGCAGGAAACAGTGATACGCATCATTCACTCGGTAAGAAAAGAAGCTCCTCATCATACACTCATCGTTGGGGCAACAAAATGGAACAGCCTGGCGGCATTAATAGAGATGCCTACATTACCAGACAAAAACTTAATTTATACGTTTCATTTTTATGATCCTTTTTTATTCACTCATCAGGGTGCCAGCTGGACAGGTGATCCTACTTCGACTATAGGTATGCCTTATCCCTACAGACCAAAGGATATGCCGGACATGGATGAAAAAGCTCAGGCCACATGGGCCAAGCGATTGTATGAATCGTATCCTGAGCAGGCAAATTACAATGCGTTGTTTACTGCTTTACAAACGGCATCCACCTGGTCGAAAGAACACAGCGTTCCTGTACTTTGTGGAGAATGGGGAGCTTACAAAAAGTATGCTCATGAAGAAGACCGCTGCCAATACATCAATGACATGTACACTATTCTCACCCAATTGCATATTCCAAATGCTATGTGGGAATGGGATGCCGGCTTTAGTTTTTTTCAAGACGAACCAGCAGAAGATGGTGTTGACGATTGCTTGAAAAAAGCCATGCGATTGAAATAGATTGTATCCACACGATGGAAGCGTTATCTTCCAAACTGGTATGCTAATCCTAAACCAACATTGAATACCGCAATGCTTTGATGAATGCTGTTGGTTGTTCTATTTGCCTGACCGTCTTGAGATACAACAAGAGTTTGCGAAATGTTAGGATTGGCTGCTAGGTAATCCGCATTGACACGAAGAGCCCACTGACGATTGAAATGATAACGCATGCCTAAGCCCAGGTTATAGCCGAAGCTTGATCCCACAGCCGGATCGCTTTGTTCATGAATGGCGTTCGAGCTGCCGAGAGGATTAATCGTCATGTCTATGGATGGCGCAATGGTAGTCATAAGACCTCCCAGTATTTTCAAATCAAAGGTTAAGTTTTTTAAAGGAAGAGAAACGTAAGGCCCTACCATATAATAGGTACTCACCCAACCGCCGACTTTTCCTGAATAGGTACCATAGATACCAGAATTTTTCAATTCGTTAGAAAAGTGTTCTTCGAAGGCTGATGTATTTACTTTGTTGGCTATTGCACCGATGTTAGCACCGACTCCTATATATGGTTTGAAAAAGAAAGCTCCTTCTACACTGAAATTTATACCGGTATTGGCAAAGCCTGCATTGTTGTTGTTGCTGGACACGCCACCATAATTGCCAAGGGGATTAGCGACACTGAGATTTAAAGAAGCAAAATGTCTTTTTTCATCAGCGATTACTTGTGCATTAGTTTGTTGAATAGATATGAGTAGAAACGATAGAATAAGGAAACTCTTTTTCATCTTTTGTAACTATTGAATGCGATTAGAACTGATAACGTGACGAAAATATTATTATTATTTCACGAAATACATACCTATTTATAGCCAATTTCTGTTTTAATTCTGTGCTTAAACAATGCATAATGATTATTGGTGTCTTTTTCGTTCTTCGGGAAAAAGAATTAAAACTACTGTTATGAAAACGTTAAAATTAATGAGTTCAGTTTTTTTTATTTTTCTGTTATGTACGATGGCTGAAGCCAAGGCTTTGGGACCAGGATGCGGTTATTTCTATATTCCATTACAAGTTTATCATTCTCATCGCGACAGCCAGAGTTACCTCAATGGTCAAAGTTCTTTTGTTGGATATGGGGGAGGAGGAATGAGGCGTCATCATCATCGATTCAGCTACAAACATGTTCATATAGCACATTCTAAAAAATGGAACAGGTAACAAAAGTAAGTGGTGAACAATAAATCCATAAGATTACTGTTCACCACTTACTTTTAAATCAATTCATATCATTATTGATGTGCAGGATAATCTGTATATCCTTTTTCATCCGGTGTGTAGAGTAAATCCATATGAAGTGTTGCCGAAAGAGGCCAGTCGTTTTTCATGCGGTCTACCAGATCAGGATTATTGATGAAGGGTTTGCCGAATGCGATGAGGTCGGCTAATCCATTTTCAATATTTGCCTCAGCTCTTTCTTTGTCATAACCACCGCATTGTATGATGGTGTTTTTAAAGTTATTTCGTATCGTTTGTTTGATGCTCATCGGCACAGCAGGAGCACCCATGGCAGAGTGATCTACCAGGTGAATGTAGGCGATGTCTAGTTTATTGAGTTCTTTAGAAAGATAATCATACGTGGCATCGATCTCCGGATAGTGAGGCATGTCGCTGGCTACACCATAGGGAGACAAGCGGATTCCTGTTTTATCTTTGCCAATGGCATGTGCGACTTCCGCCGCCACTTCCAATACGAAACGAGATCTGTTTTCAATACTTCCACCGTATTGATCTTTGCGAATGTTACTGATAGGTGATATAAATTGTTCCAATAAATAACCATTGGCTCCATGTAGCTCAACGCCATCGAATCCGGCTGCTATGGCATTCTTCGCTGCGGTTACATATTCCGCTTTTGTTTGTTGAACTTCTTCTGCCGTCATTTCTTTCGGCACCGGAAAATCCTGCATCATTTTAGAATCGGTCCACATTTGTCCTGCAGGTTTCACCGCTGATGGCGCCAATATTTGCGCGCCTTCCGGAAGATTGAGCGGATGACTGATTCTTCCGGTGTGCATCAATTGAATGACAATCTTACTTCCTTTTTGATGAACAGTTGATGTTACTTTTTTCCAACCGTCTACCTGAGCTTGACTAAAGATACCAGGTATCCTGGAGTAACCCAATCCATTAGGTGATGGTGATGTACCTTCTGTTACGATAAGACCGGCACCGGAACGTTGTCCATAATAAGTGGCCATCAAATCATTAGGAATATTTCCAATGGCTCTGCTTCTTGTCATGGGTGCCATTACGATTCTATTGCTGAGTTCTATTGAACCTGTCTTTGTTGGTGTAAAAAGTGTATAGGGTTTCATTGTGCGGATTGTTATAAGGATAAATGAATATTTTATCTAAAACACCAAAGTGAAAGGTATAGTTTGTACCCTTCCATAGAAAGCGTTTTTAAATTCTATGCAATTGTTTAATCGGATCACTGTCAGCTTTTTATTTTTCGTAAGAGTGAATCATCATGCCAATTGTTCTCCTAAAAGTAGTTCGTTGTCACTTACGGTCATGGAGAGATTCGTAGTTTAAATATAACGACATCATTCATATGAAAATAAAAGGGTGAATGATGAGCCCTACAATTAAATGGAATTTGTACCACCGGATTACTGGGGATGATACCACCAATTGTTTGAATTTTCCAATCAATGTGTATAGGTTTACACTCATATTATATCAAGGTTCGTCTCCATCATCAGCCAACGATGTGTTAGATCTTCTCAAAGTCCCACCATTGTAGATCTTAAAGGTTGAATACGAAATTATTGCAGCGTTTAAATTTAAACGTTCTCTGATTACTCAAATTTTGTTAACTGTTAAAACTATGACATAGCATCTCTTTTTGTTTAATATCTACTTATTCTATAGAATATATATATTATATAATAGAGGAGTGTGCGATGATCGACACCATAAAGTAGGGGATATAAGCACAACAGATTTAATATTTTATACAACTGAATAAATTTTAAACTATGATTTCAAAATCGACTTATTACAGAATACTGATTTTACTGTTGATGATGGTGGGCATCGGCAATTCATCTTATGCACAGATAAGGACCATTGTAAAAGGAAGAGTTTCTGATACGACTTCTTCAGAACCTTTATACGGTGTGATCTTGAACGTTGTCGGTACAACCGATGGTACGGAAACGGATTCTGCCGGATATTATGAATTGAAAACAAATCAGGTGCCACCATTTCAAATCGCTGTCAACTATGTGGGTTACGAAACCCGAACCATAGATTATAATGGCCAAGGTGAAGTCAACGTGGTTTTGATATCCAGCCAGGCCACTGATGAAGTCATTGTCATTGGTTATGGATCACAAAAGAAAAAGGATGTGACGGGATCTGTATCAACGGTATCAAAAGAATTGATGTCGCAGCCGGTCAGTTCTCCTGACCGTTTGTTGCAAGGTTCCGTGGCCGGAGCTTTGGTCTCACAATCCAGTGGACAACCAGGTGCGGGAGTTTCTGTACAGATACGCGGTGCAGGTTCAGTCAACGCAGGTGGACAGCCTTTATATGTTATAGACGGTTATCCCATCTATAATGATCCTTCCTCCATGGATGCTGGTGTAACCTATGGTACATACAATACCAACAGTACAGGTGGAGCTCCTCAAATCAACCCGTTGGCCAGTATCAGCCCGAACGATATAGAATCTATCGATGTATTGAAAGATGCATCTGCTACGGCGATTTATGGTTCAAGGGGTGCGAATGGTGTCATTATCGTAACGACGAAAAAAGGTTCATACAATAAAGCATCGATCAACTTTGACGGATACATAGGTGTTCAAAATGTAATCAAGACACTTCCTGTCATCAATGCTTCACAGTGGGCAAACTTGGCCAATGATGCGGCTGTCAACTCTGGTAAAGCCGCACCTTATACACAGGCGCAGGTAGATGCCTTTGGTGATGGTACCAACTGGCAGAAAGAAGCATTCCGTAGTGCCAAAATCCAAAATTACAATTTATCTATTTTATCAGGTGGTGACAAAACAAGAATTGCTTTGTCCGGTAACTTTTTTGATCAGGACGGTGTGTTGAAGAATACCTGGTTCAAGCGTTACTCGGCAAGAGTAAACATCGAACACGATTACAGCAAACGTTTGAAGATTGCTTCTTATATCACAGCGAGCAATATTGCTTCTCAGGTGGCACCTCAAAACGTTGTTCCGGCCATTTTGGCTATGCCTCCTTCTGTATCGGTATCGGCTATTAAAAGTCCTTACCAGGCTGCTTATGGAAACCCGATCAACTCCTTGTTGAATGATATCAATACGACGACAACCAATCGTCTCTTGGCCAGCGGTTATGGAGAATATAAAATCATACCGGGATTGACGGCTAAAGTATTGGGAGGTATAGACTTGATAGGTAACAAACAAAATGCCTATCTGCCATCTACCACATATGAAGGTCAAGGCAGTAACGGCGTGGCTTCTGTAGGTGCTCTGACATCCAGAACATGGTTGAATGAAAATACCCTCAACTATAACAAGCAGATTGGATCGAAACACACAATTGATGTACTGGGAGGTTTTACACAACAATCTTCTTATACAGAATCATCGATTGCCAATGCTGCCGGTTTTGCAAACGATGCTTATACATTCAATAACCTGGGTTCAGGTACGACACAGGTTGCACCTTCTTCCAATCAGACAGCATGGGCTTTGCAATCATTTCTGTTAAGAGCAAATTACAATTATGACGATAGATTCTTATTCACGGTTACAGGTCGAGCAGATGGATCCTCAAGATTTGCAAAAGGTCATCAATGGGGTTATTTCCCTTCAGCAGCCATTGGTTGGAATTTGCACAACGAAAGCTTTTTGAAAGATGTCAGACAGATCAGCCAGTTGAAAGTAAGATTCAGCGCAGGTCTTACAGGTAACCAACAGATACCTCCTTACACTTCGCTTTCTCAAATGGGCTATTACAGATACAACTTCGGTAATACTACCATCTCCGGATTTTTGCCGAATACACAAGCGAATCCAAATCTCACTTGGGAGAGAACGACACAATATGATTTAGGTTTTGATTTGGGTTTGTTTAGAAACCGTGTGACAGTGGTGGCGGATGTTTATTATAAAAAAACTAATAACCTCTTATTGAATGTTACGCTTCCTGCAACTACAGGTTTGTTCAACTGGAACCCTAACATCCTGCAAGACCAGGCGTATGAAAACGCAGGTTCTTTGTATAACAAAGGGATTGAATTAGCGGTAACAACAAAAAACATCGTGGGTAATTTCAAGTGGAACACCACAGTGGTATTTGCCCATAACGAAAATAAAGTTTTGAGCTTGAACAACGGAGTAAATCAATACATTCCGAATAGTAGTGCCCCTTCTGTACTTGCAGTAGGACACTCTGTAGGATCTTTCATCGTGTATAAAACTGATGGGTTGATTCAGCCTGGAACAACTCCTGCACAAGCCTTGACTCCAGCGGCAGATAAGGCTCCAGGTGCACAACAATACAAAGATGTAAACGGCGATGGAAAGATTACTTCTGATGATAGGATCATCATCAATAACCAACCCAAATTTATCGCTGGTTTAACGAACACGTTTAGCTACAAAGGTTTTGATTTAACGATATTCCTACAAACGGTTTATGGGAATAAGATCTACAATGCCAATGCTGCAAACCTTGCCCTGGAAACGGGTTACCAGGGAGCTTCCACAGATGTGTTGAACAGATGGTCTCCAACCAATACGAATACCAATATCCCAAGAGCTTATCAAGATCCTGCTGCGGTACTTTCAGACCGCTTTGTAGAAGATGGTTCTTACCTGAGATTAAAAAATATTTCATTGGGATATACTATTCCAAGTTCTATCTTATCTAAAGCCAAAATACAAAATCTACGTGTTTACATCTCTGCTCAGAATTACCTGACCTGGACGAAATACACAGGCTTCGATCCGGAGGTGAGTGTCAATACATCACCGATCAGCGGAGGAGTAGACAATGGTGCCTATCCCAATTACAAAACCATATTGGGTGGATTATCCTTTACGTTCTAAAAATATTTATCCATATTAACTATACGCACGATGAAAAATTATAACGCTATAGCAATACTCATTTCTTTTGCCTTTGCTGTGCTTTCCTGTGCCAGATTGGAAGAGAAACCTGCTTCTTTTATTTCTGAAACGCAGTTTTATAAAACGGAAGCGGATGCTAAACAAGCTGTGACGGCTGCTTACTATATGTTGAATGCAGGTGATGCCAGTACTCCTGGCGGACTTACAGTACAAACACCTTACAACGTGTTATTCTCTACCGGTATGGAAATGATGACAGACGATATCAATCCAGGTCCGGGTGCGACCAACGCTGATGTACGTTCGCAATCTGTATTGCAGCATAACTCTGCAGGGCTTCGTGTGCTGCAAATCTGGCAACAACATTATGCTGCTGTGAGAGCTGCAAATATTGCTATACAGAAAATTCCTGGAATTACTTTTTCTGCTTCTACTTTGACTACTCAAAAAAGATATATAGCAGAATGTAAATTTTTAAGAGCACTCTATTATTTCAACCTGGTTCGTTTGTATGGTGATGTTCCTCTTATTTTGGAAGATCAAAATGTATTTGACAACGATGCGATACAAGTACCAAGAAACCCTGCTGCGGATGTTTACACACAAATCATAGCAGACCTGAACGCTGCAGCAGTGGATCTTCCTGCTACATATGCTGCTGCCGATGCAGGCAGAGCAACTAAAGGTGCTGCGATTGCTTTGTTATCGAAAGTGTATTTGACACAAAAGAACTGGGCTGCTGCTGCTACTGCAGCTGAGACGGTGATTGGTTCCGGAACGTATGGTTTGTTTTCCAATTACTCTCAAGTGTTTTTACCTGCCAATAAAAATGGTATAGAACATGTATTCTCTGCACAATATAAAGCCAATAGTCAGGGACAAGGAAATGGAAATGCGCCAAGAGGAATGCGCTCAGCTGTTCCGGGTTACACAGCTAGTTATGCGGATCAGTTGGTGTATTATATCAAGGGTGCCGATCACTATTTTAGTATCTATAAATTATACCAACCCAATGATCAAAGAAAGAAGTATTCTTTCATCACGAAGATCTTAGGTTCTGATAATACTTATTACTCTACATTGAATGCCCCTGGAGATACGGTTCCATTTCTTCACAAATACTTTGATCCGGGTGTAGGTGCACAGTTGTCAGAATCTGCTGCCAATGTACCGATCATTCGTTACTCTGAAGTATTATTGATTGCGGCGGAAGCAGAGAACGAAGCAAACGCAGGTCCAACCGGTTTAGCTTATACATACGTCAATCAGGTTAGAGCTAGAGCAGGTATCCCTGATCTTACGACTGGTTTGGACGTGAATCAATTCCGTGATTCTGTTTACCTGGAACGTAGATTAGAACTGGTCTGGGAATGGCAACGCTGGTTTGACCTGATTAGAGAATTGCCTAATCCAACGATCAGCACAGGTGCTGGTAGTAGCGATGGACAAGGACGCCTCGTAAATTCTTTAAAAGAAGTTGGAAAGAATAGTGCCACGACAAAACATTATCTCTATCCAATTCCATTACAGGAAATACAATTGAATCCAAAGCTGACACAAAATCCAGGTTGGTAGTGGATAATGAGAGTGTGGGTGTGACATGTGTGTCTTAGGACTCACATTCCAACCCACACTTTTTTATTACACGTATTTATAAAAGCAAATAGTTTATTCAAATCTATTCATCATTTGTTCCATGAAAAAAGTAACCAGCATCATCGCCGTCAGTATTTCATTATTGTTGCATACTGCACTCCAAGCTCAAACGGTAGAAAGTAAACAGGAGTTGATTTCTTTTGAAACGTTTGAAACGAAATTGAAACAAGCTTCTCCGAATGCTCAGGTACTCGATGCGCGTACAGCAGAAGAATATAAACTCAATCACCTGATTGGTGCAGTGAATGTGAGTGTTGCCAATGAAGCGGAACTTCAACAACAGATTGATAAACTGGATAAAAGCAAACCCGTGTTTGTGTATTCCATCAACAATGGAAGAAGCGCATCGCTGGCAAAGAAACTAAGAGCACAGAAATTTTCAGAAGTATATGATTTACCAGGTGGTATCAGCAGATGGATAGGTGAGGGTAGACCGGTGGCAAGCACTACAGCAAAAGGATTGACGTTGGAAGAATACAATCAATTGTTGAAATCTGATAAACTGGTATTGGTAGATGTGCATTCTAAATACTGTGGATCATGCAGAAAATTATCACCGATAGTAGATTCGGTGGCGACTGAAAAATCAAGCGAATTGAAAGTAATCAAAATAGAATTGTTTGAAAATAAACAATTGGGGGATGCGCTGAATATACAATCTATTCCTACACTAATTTTATACAACGGTGATAAGATTGTATGGCAAAAAAGTGGACTTACTTCCAAAGCTTCTATTGAAGAGGCAATCAGATTGGAAGTAGCATCATTGAAATAATTGAAAGCAAGATTGGAGAAAGAGAAACAGAGTGAATGCACGTTCTCTTTCTCCAATCTGTTTTTCTTTCTTTAAAATGAACGACGAATAAAAAATATCCACCAGAATAAAATGAAAAAAATATACAGTTCTATTTTCTTACTTGCCTTTACCCTTTCTGCACAAGCGCAGTATAGCCCTCAACAACCTTTCACAGGAACAATAGGAACAACTCTTGCAGAGTCAACTCCTGGTCATACGGTATTTAACAAAAAGGCTCCGGCGGGTTCTCCCAATGTAGTTTGGATCTTGATTGATGACGCGGGATTCGGTGCTACTACTGCTTTTGGTGGATTGGTAGAAACTCCCAACATAGAAAAAATTGCCAACAACGGTTTACGGTTTACTAATTTTCATACCACTGCTATTTGTTCACCAACACGATCGGCTTTACTGACGGGTAGAAACCATCACTCTGCACACGTTGGTTTATTGACTCCGGCAGTAGTCGACTTTCCAGGATACGATACACACATTCCTTTTGAGAAAGCAACGGTTGCAGAGATCTTAAGAGAAAATGGATACAATACATTTGCTTTAGGGAAATGGCATTTGACGCCTGTTGCGGAAAATGGTTACGCAGGTCCTTTCAATCGCTGGCCTACAGGCAGAGGCTTCGATCATTTTTATGGATTTCAGCCTGGCGCTACAGACCAATGGCATCCGGAATTGTGGGAGGATCAAACCAAACTGGACATAGAACCCAATACCAAACATTTAAATACTTTATTGGCTGATCAATCTATTCAATACATTGCCAATCAAAAATCATCGGACGCGGAAAAACCATTTTTTCTGTACCTCGCTCCGGGTGCCACACACTCGCCACATCAGGTGTCCAAAGAATGGATCGATCAATACAAAGGAAAGTTTGATGCTGGTTGGGATCAATACAGAGAAGTGGTATTTGAAAGACAAAAAAAACAAGGCATCATTCCTGCAGATGCAAAATTGCCGGAACGCAATCCTGGTGTAAGACCATGGAAAGAATTGACGGAGAAAGAAAAGAAAGCCTATGCACATTACATGGAAGTGTATGCTGCATTTTATTCGTTCACCGATTATGAAATTGGGCGCATCGTTAATTACCTCGAACAAATTGATCAGCTAGACAATACACTGCTTGTACTTGTACTCGGTGACAATGGTGCGAGTCCTGGTGGCGGAGAGTCAGGTACGATCAATCCTGAAATCAATCGCATGGAAGAAGGCGAAGCAAAGATAGATGCCATCTTAAAAGCAGGTCCTATCATCGGTACAGATCAATCCAATACAGATTATCCGATTGCCTGGGCAGCTGCTGCCAATACACCGTTCCGTTATTGGAAAGGCGATGCGAATACAGAAGGAGGTACAAGAAATCCGATGATCATTTCTTATCCTAAAGTGATCAAAGAAAGAGGCATCAGAAATCAATACGGACATGTGATTGATGTCTTGCCGACGACGGTAGAATTAATAAAAGGATTTGTACCTGAAACGATTCAGGGATATAAGCAGGCACCTGTTGAAGGTACAAGTCTCGCTTATTCAGTAGGCAATGCAAAAGCGCCTTCACAACATACGGTGCAGTATTATGAAATCGCTGGAAGCAGATCTATTTACAAAGACGGTTGGAAAGCCAGTATACACCACGACATGTGGGAGCAGTCTATTGACAGAGGAAGCAAAGCGGATACTACCGGTAAAAGTATTGACTTCAGTAAAGACGTATGGGAATTGTACAACCTGAACGAAGACTTCAATGAACGCATCAATCTTGCCGCCAAATATCCTGAAAAGTTAAAAGAGCTACAGGCCTTATTTGACGAGGAAGCCAAGAAGTATAATGTATATCCGTTAAAAGATTTCACAGCAGCGAATATGCCTGTCGGAAGAACCGTGTATGGAAAACGTACGACGATCACCTTATTTCCCGGAGTAGAACATTTAGTGGGTGTTAACAATCCACTCTACGACGGCCGTTCTTTCAGCGTGACAGCCGAAGTGGAACTGTCGACAGGAAAAGAAGAAGGCGTATTGTTTGCTGTGGGCGGAGAAAAATCAGGAATCAGTTTATTCCTGAAAGAGGGTAAAGTTCAGTTTGCGCACAAAGCCAATGGTCAAATTTCTTCTTTGGTTTCTACCTCTTCACTTCCAACAGGAAAAGTAAGTTTCAAATTTGATTATACATTAACAGGGCCTGTAGAAGGAAGTACAACTGTAGGAACGGAAATATTGTATGTGAATGGAACCAAAGTAGCAGAGCGTAATATTCCAAAGGGACAAGCTACCATCAGCTCAGGCAATAGAGTCGACGGTACCGACGTGGGACGTGATCAGCGCTCTGCGGTATCAGATCAATATGTAGTACCTTTTAACTTTACCGGTAAACTGAAAAAAGTTACGATTCAATACACGAAATAAAAAACTCATCTTCTTGTTGGCGTTTCGCCAGCAAGTGATGGTTACTATAGTCTGGTTATTGGCGAGATGCCAACAACACCTCATCCTCTCTTTAAAAAATGAGAGGATTTATTTGAATCATGAAAGAACTAATCCTATAGAATATATATAGTATGAAAATAAAAAAAATAAGTAAGCAAAGTTTGTTGTTGATATTCTTGTGCACGATTGCACTACCTGTTTGTGCACAGCACGATCCAATCAAACCGTTCAAGGGGAAAATTGGAAAGACACTGGAAGAAACACAGGAGTCCTGGCCGGAAAGAGTGCAAGCTCCGAAAGGCGCACCGAATGTAGTTTGGATTTTATTGGATGACGTAGGTTACGGCGCCACATCAGCTTTTGGTGGATTGATTGAAACACCTACGTTTGAAAGTTTATCGAGCAATGGAATTCGTTATACCAATTTCCATACAACAGGTATTTGCAGTCCGACGAGAGCGGCTTTATTGACCGGTAGAAATGCGCACTCCGTCGGCATGGGACATCATGCGGAATGGAGCATAGGCACACCAGGTTACAATGGCGATATTCCTTTTGAAGCAGGTACAGTAGCGGAAGTGTTTAAAGAAAATGGCTACAACACATTTGCGCTGGGTAAATGGCACGGACAGGTTCCTAAGGATCTCACTGCTGCAGGTCCATTCAACAGATGGCCTACGGGACGTGGCTTTGAACATTATTATGGATTTTTGGGTGGATCGACCGATCAATGGCATCCTACATTAGTAGAGGAAAATGATTTCATCGACATTGAACCGAATACCAAACCGCTCACTGAACTGTTAGCAGACAAAGCTATTTCTTACATCGCCAATCAAAAATCAACCGCACCGGATAAGCCCTTCTTTCTTTACTTAGCTACTGGCGCTACACATGCACCTCATCAGGTAGCTAAAGAGTGGAGCGATAAGTACAAAGGTAAATTTGACAAAGGTTGGGACAACTACAGAGAAGAAGTATACAAACGTCAACTCGCACAAGGACTCATTCCTAAAAAAGCTGTGCTTCCTTCCCGTCAACCAGGATTGAAAGCATGGAATGCTTTATCGGCCGATGAGAAAAAAGTATACGCACGTTTCTTTGAAGTGTATGCAGGATTTTTATCGTATACCGATTATGAAATTGGTCGTATAGTCAATTACCTGAAACAAATCGGACAACTCGACAACACGGCTATATTCATAGTGATTGGAGACAATGGTGGCAGCAAGGAAGGTAAATACACTGGTAACACAGGAAACAGTTTATCAGAAAAATCACAAGGTGACGATATACCATTTTTGCTGAGTCAGATTGACAAAATAGGAACAGATCTTACCGCATCTAATTATCCATTGGGTTGGTCTCAATCTATGAATACACCGTTCCGTTATTGGAAGAGTGATGTAAACTCTGAAGGAGCCACACACAATCCACTCATTGTGCATTATCCAAACGGTATCAAAGACAAGGGAACGTTGCGTTCTCAATATTTACATGTTACCGATTTGTTTCCAACTACCGTTGAACTCACAGGTGTTAAGATCCCAGAAGAGATCAACGGTTACAAACAATTGCCGCTGCATGGTACGGCTTTCAATTTTACTTTTACAGATGCGAAAGCGCCGACCAAACATACCGTTCAGTATTATGAATTGCACGGTGGCCGCTCTATATACAAAGACGGATGGAAAGCAGAAGTGTATCATCCACGTAATGTCTTCGGAGAAACAGGAAACACAGATCCGAATTTTAATCCACGTCCTTTTACAGAAGACAAATGGGAACTGTATAACCTGAACGATGATCCTACAGAAACAAAAGACCTCGCTACTAAAGATCCTAAGAAACTGGAGGAGTTGAAAAAACTTTTCGATTCACTGGCATGGAAATACAATGTATATCCACTGCGCAATTTCAGAGCAGGTGTAGCTGAACCAAAGCTGAAAGATAAAGCTATCATCTACGAGGGTACTACCGTGAAGACACGTGTTTACCTTGGAAAGAAAGCCGTGACGTTTACGGCCAATATTGAATTATCTTTAGCTAATGCAGAAGGCGTAGTCTTTGCCAGCGGTGGTTTGTATGGGGGAAGTACACTTTTTTTCTCTGGAGGTAAAGTAAACTATCTACTCAACGATGGTACAAAAGAAATCAAATTGACTGGTTCAAAAACTTTGAGCACAGGTGCACATGCGATTAATGTAGTATACGGTGAAGATAATACCGTGACATTATTCATCGACAACGAACAAGTCGCAAAAGAAAACATCACAGCAAGAAATAAATACCTGGGACCTGTATCATCAGAAGGCATCAGTGTCGGTAAAGACTTGAATTCACCGGTTACAAAATTGTACAACAGTACGTTCCCATTTACTGGTGCAGTAAAGACGTTGGTGATAGAACAGAAAGTAGAGTAAATCCAACGGGCTTGCCGCTAAATCCCCTTCAGGAGATTTAGCGGCAAGAAGGCAATAAAAATCAAATGGAATAATATAACATGTCACTAGTATGAAATTTATAAAAAAAATCACTCAAACAAGTCTTGTTCTTTTAAGTATAGTTGCACTGCCTGCGTTTGCACAATACACACCTACGCCTGCCTACAAAGGTAAGATTGGAAAAACATTGGCAGAGACACAACAATCCTGGCCAGAAAAAAAGAAAGCACCGCAAGGCGCCCCTAACATTGTTTGGATCTTATTGGATGACGTGGGTTTTGGAGCATCGAGTACATTTGGTGGTTTGATTGAAACTCCCAATCTTGATACACTAGCCAATAATGGTTTGCGTTATGTCAATTCACATACCACAGCGATCTGCGCACCGACGCGTACAGCTTTGCTTACAGGACGTAACCACCATTCAGCACACATGGGATTATTTCCTGAGAATGCCATTGGTACACCTGGCTATGATTCTAACATTCCTTTTGAAAAAGGATTTGTTGCTGAAATCCTGAGAGAGAACGGCTACAATACGTATGCACTTGGCAAGTGGCATATCACTCCTGTAGCAGATCTTACACCTGCAGGACCTTTCAACAGATGGCCTACGGGACGTGGCTTTGATCACTTCTATGGTTATCCATACAGAGGAAGTTCCGATCAATACCATTCTCAAATCTGGGAAGATACCAGAAGATTGTACCAAGACAATGAAGGTAAACATTTTACTACGTTGCTTGCAGACAAAGCGATTGCTTACATCGGTGAACAAAAATCGGTAGATCCGAATAAACCGTTCTTCTTGTATTTCGCTACCGGCGCAGGACATGCTCCGCATCAAGTTGATAAAAAATGGTCTGATCAGTACAAAGGTAAATTTGATAAAGGTTGGGATAAATACAAAGAAGAAGTATTGGCCAAGCAAATCAAAGCCGGTATTGTTCCTAAGAACACGGTATTACCTGCACGCAATCCTGGCATCAAGCAATGGGATTCATTATCTGTAGCAGAGAAAAAACTGTATACGAAATTCATGGAAGTGTATGCAGGTTTCTTATCTCATACCGATTATGAAATTGGACGCATCATTCAGCAATTGAAAAATGTCGGCCAGTATGACAATACACTCATCGTGGTGTCTATCGGAGATAATGGAGCAAGTAAAGAAGGTACCTTCGTAGGTTTCGTGAACAGCTACGATCCTGCATGGACAGACGAACAACGTCTGCAACAAAACATCAAAGATCAGGAGTTGATCGGAACGGAATTGGCCAAAGCCAATTATCCATTGGGATGGGCTGCCGCTTGCAACGCACCTTTCCGTCAATGGAAAACAGATGCCAATACAGAAGGTGGTACACGTAACCCGTTGATCATTTCTTACCCACAAAAAATAAAAGACAAAGGCGGCATACGCACGCAATACAGTCACGTGATAGACATTCTACCAACCACCATAGAACTGGCAGGTGTGGAATTACCGAAGACCATCAACGGCATCAAACAAGATTCTTTAGAAGGAGTTAGTTTGGGTTACAGCATCAACGATCCCAAAGCCGCTTCACGTCACAGAGTGCAGTACTACGAAGTATTGGGTACACGCTCTATTTACAAAGACGGCTGGAAAGCAGGCGTGCTGCATAAAAGAGGAGAGGACTTCAGCAAAGACGTTTGGGAGTTATATAACCTGAACGATGACTTCAACGAACGTTTCAATTTGGCAGACAAAAATCCAAAGAAACTAAAAGAGTTGCAAGACCTGTTCGATAGCGAAGCGGCGAAGTATAACATCTATCCGTTGAAAGACGGTACCGGTTCTATACCAACCGTGGGACCGAGTCAGTACGATGGCAGAGAACAAGTCATTTTATATCCGGGTTTAACTACCATCGTTGAATTGGCAGCACCTAAACTGGTGAACCGTTCTTTTGCGATCACAGCAGATGTAAACATTCCGGCTAAAGGTGCAGAAGGTGTATTGTTCTCTACCGGTGGTTTGTCGAGTGGTATCAGCTTCTTCATTCAAAATGGTAAACCTGTTTTTGTATACAATACAGGTGTAGAAAGATATACCATTGCTTCTACTCAGTTTGTCGCTCCCGGAAAAGCACAAATTAAATTCGATTTCAATTTTACTAAAGCCGAGCCAAGTGGATCGGGTATTGGCACATTGTATATCAACGACGTGAAAGTAGGAGAAGGTAAAGTAGACCGAACGATTCCAAGCATTTACGCACACGAAGGATTGAACCTTGGCTTCGATGATTTGACGCCGGTTGCGGATACTTATAAGGCACCGTTTGCTTTTACGGGTAAGTTGAATAAAATCATTTTGGATTTGAAATAAAAAAGTGGTCAGTGGACAGTTGTCAGTGATCGGTACGACATCAAATAAATAAAGGTGCAAATGAAAAATAGCAAATTAAAAACAGTCGCTTTCGTTTTCTCTTTAACTCTTGTATTATCCAATACAGGTTGCGAGAAGAAAGCTCAGGAAGAAGTTTTCGCAACCGATTCTGAATACAAAGGTGTCATCGGTAAAACCTTAGCAGACTCGAAAGAGTGGTGGCCAGAGAGAGCGCATGCGCGCGAAGGAGCGCCTAACGTGTTGTTGTTTTTGATCGATGACGCGGGTTACGGCACGGCCAGCGCCTTCGGTGGATTGATGGAAACTCCGACGTTGGATAGCTTAGCCAATAACGGTTTGCGTTATACCAATTTTCACTCTACCGCTGTTTGTTCACCTACGCGTGCCGCGCTGCTTACAGGTCGCAATCACCATTCGGTACACATGGGTTACCTGAATTATAGTTCGCTGGGTTTTCCAGGTTACGATGCTGTGATGCCAGGTGATAAAGCTACCATCGCTGAGATTTTGCACGAGAATCATTACAATACCTATGCAGTGGGTAAATACCATTTGGCTCCGCTGCATGAAATCACAGCTGCCGGTCCATTCGACAGATGGCCTACAGGACGTGGATTTGATCACTTCTACGGATGGCAATTAGGGCATACCGATCAGTACCATCCTAATTTGTATGAAGATACTAAAGTGATAAACATCGAACCGAACACTAAACACGTCACAACCTTGCTCGCCGATAAAGCGATTGAATACATTGCCAATCAAAAATCCATTGCACCTCAAAATCCTTTCTTCTTGTATTTCGCAACAGGAGCTATACACTCACCGCATCAGGTAGACAAGAAGTGGAGCGATATGTACAAAGGCAAATTCGATAAAGGATGGGATTGGTATCGTGCAGAAGTTTTTGCACGCCAGAAGAAATTAGGTGTCATTCCTGCAGACGCTGTGCTCCCAGAGCGTGATCCAACGGTGAAAGCATGGGACAGCTTGACTGTGGAAGAAAGAAAAGTGTACGCGCGCTTTATGGAAGTCTATGCTGGATTCATGACACATGCCGATTATGAATTCGGAAGAATTGTCAATTACTTAAAACAAACAGGTCAACTGGAAAATACCATCATCATCACCAGCATCGGTGACAACGGTTCCAGCCATAGTCCACGTAACGGTTATTACAACGCTCAGATCAAAAGTTTAGAAGTCGACAAACAAGTCCCTGAATTGGCCAAGCACTTGGATGAGTTTGGTACGGAGCATTCAGACATGGATGCGCCATCAGGCTGGACACAAGCGACGAATACACCTTTCCGTTTATGGAAGCAAGACGCCAACTCAGAAGGAGGAACACATCAGCCGTTGATTGTCTTTTATCCGAAAGGAATCAAAGACAAAGGTGGTATCCGAAATCAATACGGACACGTGATTGACATCACACCGACCATCATTGAGTTAACCGGTTCCACTATTCCCGATGTGATCAAAGGCTACAAGCAAAAACCGATAGAAGGTACGAGTTTAGCTTACTCTATTAATGAAGCAGCAGCTCCTTCTAAACATACAGTACAGTATTATGAACTTCGTGGCAAACGTGCCATCTATCAGGACGGTTGGAAAGCTTCGGTGTTTCACGAAACAGGAACAGACTTCAAAGACGATGTTTGGGAATTGTATCATATAGAGGAAGACTTTAATGAACGAATTAATCTTGCAGCAAAAAATCCTGAAAAGTTAAAAGAGCTGCAAGCTGTATTCGATCAGGAAGCGAAGAAGTATAATGTCTATCCATTGATTGACAACTCTCAGGTTCCAGGTTCCGCGGGCAGAGGCAGAAGTGTGTTTGGGAAATCAGATAAGATTGTTTTATATCCTGGCGTAGAGCAATTCATGACTTATAGCGGTCCACAGTTTCAGTCTCAATCTTTTTCTATCACTGCCGAAGTGGATCTGAAAAATAAAAATGAACAAGGTGTATTGTTTTCAGCGGGTGATGAATTTGATGGATTGAGTTTGTACATCAAAGATGGTAAGTTTCAAGTGGCACACAACACCGGAAGTGTTGTTCGTTATTTGCAGTCTGATAAGCCATTGCCTTCAGGTAAAGCCAAGTTGACATTTGAGTTGAATTACATCAAACCTCCAAAAATAAAACCAACAGACAATAGAGACGTCTACAGAGTCGATGTTCCTGGAGGTACCGAGTCCATTTACATCAACGGTGTAAAAGTAGGCGAGCGCGCTATCCTGGCTTCAGAAGGTAAGTACATTGCCAATTACAAAGATGGCGTGGATGTGGGCCAAGACACGAACTCACCGGTGACAGAACATTATAAATCACCGTTCAAGTTTACAGGTTCATTAGAAAAAATAATCATTGAGTATAAGTAACAGGTATAACGCTGTAAATTATTTTATTCTATTATGAAAAATAAAACCATCCGTATCATTCATCATTGTAATACCCGTTTGCTCGCAGTGGGCCTATTATTAGTAAGTACAGCGGTTCAGGCACAACACGATCCTGTACAACCTTTCCAGGGCAAGATTGGAAAAACACTGCCTGAAACACAACAAGCATGGCCGGAGCATTACAAGAAAGCTCCGGCAGGTGCTCCCAACGTCGTGTGGATTTTATTGGATGACATTGGCTTTGGCGCAACCAGCGCTTTCGGTGGCTTGATACAAACACCTACGCTGGACAGCTTAGCAAATAATGGATTGCGTTATACAAATTTTCATACGACCGCCATTTGTTCTCCTACCAGATCGGCTTTGCTTACAGGGCGTAATTCACATTCCGTTCACATGGGGTTATTTCCGACGACTGCCATAGGAACGCCAGGCTACGATGGTTATATCCCATTTGAAAAAGCAACCATCGCAGAAATATTAAGAGAAAATGGATACAACACTTATGCAGTAGGTAAATGGCATGTTACTCCTGCTGCAGATGTCACACCGGCCGGTCTTTTCAGCAGGTGGCCAACGGGAAGAGGGTTTGATCACTATTGGGGATTTTTGGATGGCTCTACAGACCAATGGCATCCAGTGCTGTGGGAAGACACCAAAAGGATAAACGTCGAGCCGAATAAAAAACATTTCACTACGTTGTTGGCAGATAAAGCGATTAATTATATCTCGGAACAAAAAACGGTAGCACCTGATAAACCTTTTTTCCTTTACCTGACGCCAGGTGCAGGACATTCTCCACATCAAGTGGCAAAAGAATGGTCGGATAAATATAAAGGTAAATTCGATCAGGGTTGGGATAAAACAAGAGACATCGTATTGGAAAGACAAGTTAAGCTGGGACTTTTTCCTAAAGGTACCGTGTTGCCTGAACCAAGCACAGGTGTGAAACGTTGGGAATTGTTGAGTGCAGAGGAGAAAAAGCTATACGCAAGATTCATGGAAAATTATGCGGGATTTGTTTCGCATGCAGATTATGAAATTGGAAGAGTCGTTAGCTACCTGAAAGAAATCAATCAACTGGACAACACGTTGATCTTTGTATCCATTGGTGACAACGGTGCCAGCAGAGGTGGTACGCAGGAAGGTATTATTCATCCGTTGGATGCAACTCTTACAAGCGAAGAAAGAATTAAGAAGAACCTTGCGAACATTGATTTGATTGGTACAGAACATTCGAATGTCAATTATCCGATCGGTTGGGCACAGTCAGATAATACACCATTCAGACTCTGGAAGTCAGATGCCAACTCTGAAGGCGGTACACATAATCCGTTGATTGTATTTTATCCGAAAGGCATTAAAGAAAAAGGGGGTATCAGAACGCAGTATTCACACGTCATTGATATTCTACCCACGACAATAGAACTAACAGGTGCGAAAGTGCCCAGTGTTATAAATGGCTATCCTCAGGAGCCGATCGAAGGAACGAGTTTGGCATATAGCATTAACAATGCTTCTCTTCCATCTCGTCATACCATACAACACTATGAAATCATGGGTTCGCGGTCTATTTATAAAGACGGATGGAAAGCAGGCGTCTTGCATAAAAAAGGAGAAGACTTTAACAAAGATGTTTGGGAACTCTTCAATTTGAATGAAGACTTTAACGAACGTTTTGATGTGGCTGCAAAATATCCGGAGAAATTGAAAGAGCTTCAGGAACTGTTTGATGCGCAGGCATGGAAGTATAATATCTATCCGTTGAAAGATGAGAATGTTGCTTCTATCGTTCCCACACCCATAGAAAAGGCAACGCATCTCGTGCTGTATCCAGGCATTGATCAAGCCTTCGGAGGTCTTGCTCCGAGATTTGTAAACCGGTCATTTACCATTGCGGCCAATGTAGACAATCCTAAAACAGTAGAAGGTGTATTGTTTTCATCCGGCGGTTGGGTATCGGGAATCAGTTTGTATGTTCAGAACAATACCTTGCAGTTTGTATACAACAACAGAGAAATTAAAACATATATCACTTCCAAGAAAATTCTTCCGACAGGAAAGTTGCAATTGAAAGTCGACTTTAAATACGACGGAGGAGAACCTGGATCCGGTGCAACAGTTACTTTGTATGTCAACAATGAAAAAGTAGGAGAAGGTCGTATCGAGCACACTTTAAAATCGGTTATTGCTTACTATGAAAATATCGAATTGGGCAGAGACATTGTTACTCCTGTTACAGACAAATACAAAGTGCCATTTGTATTTACAGGTACATTGCATCAGGTAGTCATAGATCTTGGTGAAATAACGATTGCACAAAAGTAACAGTTACTGCGATCTCGATCATAAATAATTTCTAGTGAAGAGAAATTGTACAGGAGAATATGAAATTAAGTTTGAAAGTATATCTTTTGTTTTGTTGTTTGTATGCCGCATCCGTAAACGCGCAAAGCAAACAACCCAACATCATTGTCATATTAGCTGATGACCTGGGTTATTCAGACATTGGTTGTTATGGTTCTGAAATTCATACTCCCAATTTAGACAAGCTGGCAAGTCAGGGATTGAAATTGACACAGTTCTACAATGCAGGCAGATGCTGCCCTTCAAGGGCTGCGTTGCTTACCGGATTGTATCCTCATCAAGCCGGAGTGGGAGACATGTTGCAAAACGATAGTCTGGAAGCTTACGGTACACACTTAAATTACACGAGTGTGACATTGGCTGAAGTACTTCAGCAAGCTGGATACCATACTATCATTTCAGGAAAATGGCATGCTGGAAATGAACCGGAATACTGGCCAACAAAAAGAGGATTTCAGGATCAGTATTTTAGTAACGGTACGACTGGTCATTACTTCGGCATCGCCAAAGGGCGTCAGTATATAGTCAACGGAAAAGAAGTAGAGGTGCTAGGTCCATGGATCAAATCAGGTAACTCCGAATATAAGTTGTTCAAAAACGAAGACGGTTCACAATGGTATGCTACCGATGCCATCGCAGATCACGCAATTGATTTTATTGAAGCGTATAGAAAAGAAGAAAAACAAAAACCGTTTTTTCTTTACCTTCCTTTTACAGCGCCACACTGGCCGCTGCATGCCTTCGAAGAAGATATCGTAAAATACGAAGGGCGATACGACATCGGTTGGGACTCACTACGCGTGCAACGCTTCAATCGCATGAAGAGTTTGGGTTTGATTGATCCGTCCTGGAAGATCTCTCCACGAAATGAAAATGTAACGGCATGGTCTGATTTGTCAGACAGTTTAAAAATCCGCAACGCTCGTTTGATGGCTACTTATGCAGCAATGGTTGATCGACTGGATCAGAACGTTGGGAAACTGTTGGAGTCGTTGAAAGCAACAGGAGACATAGACAATACTGTCATCATCTTTTTAGCAGACAATGGCGGATGTCACGAACAAGTGACGAAAGGAGCAGCTGGTGCGTTGCCCGGAACAGCGGAATCTTTTGATGGTTATGAATACGGATGGGCCAATGTGAGCAACACTCCTTTTCAATGGTTCAAACACTGGGCACACGAAGGAGGAACTTCCACACCTTTTATTGCCTGGTATACTAAAGTCATCAAAGCAGGAAGTGTAAATTCATCGATAGGGTATATCGCTGATATCATGCCAACATTGGTAGATCTGGCCGGTACAAAATATCCGAAGGAATATAAAGGCAATAAAATTACACCGACTATAGGAAATAGTTTATTGCCTTTGTTCAAAGGGCAACCTTCTTACAAAGGACACGATCAGATCTGTTGGGAACATGAAGGTAATCGTGCCGTGCGACAAGGCAATTGGAAATTGGTATCGCGTTACGATTATAAGAATAATGTTGAGTTGCCATGGGAATTGTACGACATTAAAAACGATCGTTCTGAAACAAATAACCTGGCAAAAAAAGATCTTGTCAAATACGCTGAACTGCAGAAGGTATATGCTACATGGGCAGATCAAATACATGTGGTTCCTTATCAAAAACTACTTACACTGAGAAAAGAAAAAGGAGGTTCAAAACCTCAAGGCAATAATTAATTTCCACTAAACACACACACACACCAGATGAAAACGTTCACCACCATCAGTAAAATTTCAGCAATGATTATATTTTCATTGCTATTCGTTACACCATCTTTTTCTCAGGACAAACCAAAGGAAAAGAAAAGTCCGGCAGCTACTGTAACTGGTAACATTGCAGGAAGCACGATCACCATCAACTACAGTCAACCTTCTGTAAGAGAAAGAAAAATCTGGGGAGATTTAGTTCCATATAATAAAGTATGGCGCACCGGTGCGAATGAAGCCACTACGTTTGAAACAACAAAAGACATCAAAGTAGAAGGTGTGTTATTACCTGCCGGTAAATACGCGTTGTTCACTATTCCGGGTGAAAGCGAATGGACGATCATCTTCAACAAGACCGCCAGCCAATGGGGATCTTTTAAGTACGAAGAGAAAGACGATCAATTGAGAATAAAAGTAAAAGCATCGAAAGCACCTGCCTTTACAGAGCAATTGACATTCTTCGTAGATAAAAGCAAAGTGTTTTTCCGTTGGGAAAATCTGGAAGTTGGGTTTGGTGTAAAATAGTAGTAAGTCATAAGTGGTAAGTGAAAAATAAACCAATCACTTACCACTTATAATTATTGACAATTGTATAAAATGAAAAGATTAATTTTAGTGCTGTTACTGGTTGTGGGTACTGTCTATGCACAAAGCAAAAAAGAAGTACCTGCCTCAAAGCCAAACATTGTTTACATTTTCTTAGACGATGCGGGAGTAACAGATTTCGGTGCTTATGGAAACACTGTTATACGAACACCTAATATTGACAAGCTAGGTAAAGAAGGAATCACATTCAATCAACATTATTCCGCTGCGTCCAGCTGTTCTCCTTCCAGAGCAGCGTTGCTTACCGGAAGGTATCAGGTAAGACATGGCTTAAATGAAGTACTACACCCGACTAGTCCAAGCGGTATAGATCCCAATGAAATTACATTGGCTGAATCACTGAAAGAACAAGGCTATGCAACAGGTATTATAGGTAAATGGCATTTGGGTATAGTGAAACAGCACCTGCCTTTGCAAAATGGTTTTGACTATTATTTTGGTATACCATATAGTAACGATATGACACCGGTGTTCTATTTCAGAAACAACGACACGGTGAAAGACATCATTGATCAACGCTTCATCACCAGAACATATACAGACGAAGCCATCAATTACATCAAGGCAAACAAAGAGAAACCTTTCTTTTTATACCTGGCACATAATCTTCCGCATGTGCCTTTGTTTGCTTCACCTGAGTTTATACAAAACTCGAAGAGTGGTATTTACGGTGCTGTCATCGAAGAGATCGACTGGAGTGTAGGCAAAATCACCAAGGCACTGGAAGAATTGGGATTGGATAGAAATACCATCATCATTTTCAGCAGTGACAACGGTCCATGGAAAGTGAAGGAAGATAACGGCGGCACAAGTGGTGCATTGCGCAGCGAGAAAGCGACCTGGTTTGAAGGTGGATTCAGAGTGCCTTTGTTAGTGAAATGGCCGGGACATATCAAGGCCGGAAGTTTTTATAACAACATTACATCACAACTCGATTGGTTTCCAACCTTGACTAAACTAGCCGGTGGTACTTTAGCGAAAGATAGAACCTATGATGGAGAAGACATACTTCCCTTATTGAATGGTACAGCAGAGCGAAAAGGAAATCAGATTTATTATTTCTACAGTGGACAATTGAAAGCGTATAGAAAAGGAGATTACAAAATCATTTTCCCTTATGAAGGAAATCCGGCAAGCTTTGGACGTGCTGGCATTCCTAAGATAGAATCGGTATGGTTATTCAATTTGAAGAATGATCCGAATGAAACAACAGATATCGCATTTAGTAATTTGCAACTGACACAGCAATTGGTAAATGAAGCCAATCAATACGTAAAGTCACTCGGCGAACTTCCTCCGACACGTGCACCAAGATAGTTAGTAATGAAAGTAATAATACAATTCTGCTTCTTCCTATTGGCGACGATTGAATTGTCTGCACAACAAGTCCCCGACTTCAACTATAAGCCGCAGATTGCAGATCCGGCTTATAAAAACGGAACAGGTTCTGTCGTATCGATTGATCAGGCGCATCATAATTTTCATACGATCAGTACACGCTACGCGGCTTTTGCCAATGTATTGAGAGCTGATGGTTATACTGTTCGTGCGAATGAAAAATCGTTTTCTACAGAAGATCTTAAAAATATAAAGATATTGGTGATCGCTAATGCCATACATGAAAGCGATACCACCGCCTGGATTGTTCCCAATCCATCAGCTTTTACAACAAAAGAAATTACAGTGATCAAACAATGGGTGAACAATGGAGGTTCGTTGTTTCTAATCGCTGATCACATGCCATTTCCAGGAGCAGCCAATGATTTGGCCAAGGTATTTGGTTTTACGTTTTATAATGGATTTGCCACAGATACCACTACAGGTCTCTATCCTGGAACGAAGAAGGAATTGGATGTATTCCAATCAAAAAATAAAACATTGGGTCACCATGAAATCACAGAACATATTGATAGTGTAGCAAGTTTTACGGGTCAGGCATTTCAAATTCCTGTTCAGGCTACTTCGTTGCTTACGTTTGATCAACGTTATAAAATTTTCCTGCCGGATACAGCCTGGAAATTTAATGCATCGACCAAGCGTCTGCCAGTCGAAGGTTTTTCACAAGGAGCAATATTGGACTATGGAAAAGGAAGACTTGCTGTGTTTGGCGAAGCAGCCATGTTCAGTGCACAATTAAAAGGGAAAGATAAAACTCCTTTCGGTTTGAGTTCGCCTGATGCGCCACAAAATCTTTCTTTCCTATTGAACCTTGTACATTGGTTGGATAGAAAAAATAATAAAAATGAGTTAAAAAAATAAATCAATGTTGAATAAAAAAATCATGAAATACCTAATTGCTTTATGCGTAATCCTGACGGGAAGTTATTATTCTGTTGCGCAAAACAAATTTGCAAAACCCAACATCATCCTGATCATGGTAGATGACATGGGCTATTCAGACATCGGTGCTTACGGATCAGAAATTAAAACACCCAATCTCGATCAACTCGCATCAGAGGGAATTCGTTTGAAAGAATTTTATAACAATTCCATCTGTGCACCTACACGTGCCTCTTTGTTGACTGGCCAATATCCGCACAAAGCAGGCATAGGCTATTTTGATGTCAACTTGGGGCTTCCTGCATATCAAGGTTATTTAAATAAAGAGTCACTGACATTGGGAGAGGTATTGAAGCAAGGCGGTTACAGTACTTTACTTTCCGGCAAATGGCACGTTGGTAAAGACAGCTTGTCTTTGCCCAATCAACGGGGCTTCGATCAATTCTATGGGATAGCAGGTGGCGCTTCAGATTATTTTGACATTGATCCGCTGCCATTAGGTAATGCGGCTTACCCAGTTGCATTGTACCGAAATAATACACGTTTATCTCCTAAAAAAGATTCTTATTATTTTACAGATGAAATCGGAAATAACGCGACACAATTTTTGGAAGAACAAAATAAAGAGAAAGGCAAACCTTTTTTCCTTTACATAGCCTTCACTGCTCCACACTGGCCGTTACAAGCTTTGCCGGAGGACATCGCCAAATACAAAGGCAAGTACGACATCGGTTGGGATTCTCTTCGCGTGCAACGTTTGCAACGTCAGCGTCAATTGGGAATACTCGATTCTAAACAAACGGTAGCGGAGCACGATCCGGAAGTGCCGTATTGGAATAAACTGACTTACGATGAACAACAATTTTGGAAAGCAAAAATGGAAGTCTATGCTGCCATGATTGATCGCATGGATCAGAATGTAGGGAAGGTATTGACTAAACTCAAAGAATTGAAAAAAGACGATAATACATTGATCATTTTCATTTCCGATAACGGTGCGCAAGGTGGCTATAGCAGTTACAGTCCATTGAAGAGAGGTATTGTTAAAAACTCCGGACCGATAGGCACTTCGGGGTCTTTCGATTACCAGGAACAAAGCTGGGCCTATGTATCCAATACACCATTACGCCAATATAAAAACAATATGCATGAAGGAGGATTTGGTTCGCCTTTCATTGCCTGGTTTCCCAATAAAATAAAAGCAGGTACCATCGCGAAAGGCACGGCTCACCTGATCGATCTTGCTCCTACGTTTTATGAATTAGCAGGAGTGAAGTATCCGGCTAAATTCGATGGAGCGACGAGCCATGCATTGGTAGGAAAAAGTTTGTTGCCTGTGTTGACGGGACAAGTGACAGAAGTGAACAGAGGAGAACCGCTTTTCTGGGAGCGAGCCGGCAACAGAGCGGTGCGCAAAGGAAAATGGAAAATTGTTTCTATTTATCCTTCGTACAAATGGGAACTATACGATTTGGAAACAGACCGAGGAGAAACCAAAGACCTGGCCGAACAACGTGCCGACGTTGTCAATGAATTGTCGGCAGATTATACCAAATGGGCAGAACGTACAGGTGTAGTGGATTATGATAAAATCAAACCTGCTACAGGAGGCGGATTACCTGGAGATGCAGGGGCACCTAAAAAATAAGTAAATAACCACCACTAACTATATACCATATGAAAAAGATCATTTTCTTATTTTCCATTCTAATGACATTGACAGTAGCTTGTTCAAAAGAAGAAAAAACATTAAAAGACATTAAAGAAACACCAGAACAACTGACACAGCAATTTGAAGATGGTCAAGCATACCTTGTGGATGTACGCACACCAAAAGAATACAAGGAAGGACATTTGAAGTATTCTACGAATATTGATTTTAAGTCACCTGACTTCAAATCTGAAATCAGCAAGTTGGATAAATCAAAACCGGTTTACCTGTATTGTAAAAGTGGAAACAGAAGTAAGAAAGCGACAGATACGCTGCAAACGCTTGGATTTGCAAATGCCCATTCTATCGGAGGTTTCAAAGCGCTTAATAAGGCGGGATTGCCAGCAGAGTAAAAATAAACAGGGACGAGTGATGAGGTACGCAAGATGTTTTCGTTCCTCGTACCTCATCGCTCGTCCCTCCTAAAAAAATAAATGTAAATCATGATGAAGAGAATAGTTACAGCAGCATGTGCCATTTTACTGATGGCAGCCTGCACCTCTGAAAAAAAAGAAAATCAGACATTGATTAATACCGGTGAAAGTTTGTTTGAGACCGTCAAACAGTTTGTGCAATTAGGTGAGCATAGAACAGCGACTTCTGTGGACTCGTCTACGTCTGCCTGGTTGAAATCAGAATTTGATTCCTTGGGAGCGAAAACGGAATTCGTCGAATTTCCTTTGTCACAATTCTTTTTTGAAGAGGGAAAACTGACCTATGATTCACAGACTGTAGCTGTTTTTCCTGTATGGCCCGTGAGAGAAGGGCTTCAGCTTTCTCTTTCCGGAAGTGTAATAGCAGGAGATCAGTTGAAAAAATTAACAGATGTGAAAGGTAAAATAGTACTGACGCATTTGACACATCAACACGGTGCATCGACACCGGAAATAAAAACTCAGATTGATACTTTCATTCATGCCGGAGCAATAGCCGTATTGGTTGTTCCTGAAAACAACACAGGAGAGATTGTTGCTTTGAATACGTTTGAAGACCAGAAGGCATGGGATGTTCCCGTTTACGAGATTGCTCCTAAAGATACAGGTATTGTACTGAAATCTATTTCCGATAAAAAAACATTGGCTATAGAGGTGAAAGGAAGCGTAAGGCAAATTACAGGAAGAAGTGTGTTGGCTAAATTGGGAACTGGAAAACAATATGTCGTGATCTCTACTCCCATCAGCGGATGGTTTAGAACGGGCGGAGAACGCGGCCCTGGCATTGCGGTATGGTTAGGACTTGCTAAATGGGTGAAAGCGAATGCTCAGCAATTCAAGGACTACACGTTTCTTTTTATAGGAAACTCCGGACATGAATTGAGTAATCTTGGGGCACGAGTGTTTGCAGATAAAGCTGCACCAAAAATAGAAGACACCAGACTTTGGATACACCTGGGTGCTGCGGTAGCGGTAAGGGAATGGAAAGAAGAAAAAGGGCAGTGGACTCTGACCGATTCAGTAGATAGTAAACGTAGCATTTATTACGATGAGGCAGTAGCAAAATCATTTGAAAAATCATTTGAACAACTCAAGGCTAAAAAGGTAAAAGGCACAGAAGAGAACAAAGCAACCGTAAAGCCAGGTGGAGAAGGCATCGTATACCAGCAGCATGGTTATAAGAACTTGGTGAGCATTGCGTACGGCCATCGCTTGCACCATGTGAAGACAGATGACGAGCAGTCTACCTCTCCGGAGTTATTACTGGAATTGGAACAAACACTGGAACAATTTATTACTCTTGAATTAGCAGCCAAGTAAAAAGAAGACTCCGATGAAAAAAATAAAAAACTACGTCATTGCGGTAATTATAATTTCTCTTTTGGTATTTGTTAAAGCAGCATTTTTTCCTTCTCTGAAAACGAAAGAAAACCGTTCGGATAAAAAAGAAAAGAAGCCTGTACCTGTTTCCGTATTTATAGTGGGATATGATAAAATTCAAAACAAGGTATTATGCAATGGGAAAATTTTAGCGAACGAAGAAGTAGAATTAAGAACAGAAGCCAGTGGGAAAATTTCTTATTTGAATTTGCCGGAAGGTAAATTTGTGAAGGCAGGTACTTTGCTAGTAAAACTAAATGCACAAGAGCAACAGACACAACTGGAAAAAATAGAAGCGCAACTGATCCTTGCACGTACTACGGTATCACGTCGTCGTGAACTGTTGGAAACACATAGTGTCAGCAAAGAAGAGTATGAAAATGCGGTATCGACGCATGCTGCATTAAAAGCTGACAGCGCTTTGATTCAAGCACAGATTGCTAAGAAAATCATTCATGCTCCTTTCGATGGAGTCATAGGTATTCGCAACGTCAGCATCGGTAGTTACATTACACCAGATATTATCACGGCCGTTATTCATCAGGTAGATCCTGTGAAAGTGGAGTTTTCACTTCCTGAAAGGTATGCACCACTTTTTAGAGTAGGTGATGAAATTGATTTTAGAACCGAAGGCTCCAATACACTTTACAAGGGGAAAATTGTTGTGCAGGATCCCGCCGTGGACCTGGCCAGTGGTAATGTGAGGTATCATGCCTGGAGTAAAAATAGCAAAGATGAATTATTGCCAGGATCTTTTGCGCAAATAGAACTTTTATTGAAAGAAGATAAAGGTTCTGTGTTTGTACCCACGGAAGCCATTGTACCTGTAGCCAAAGGAAAAAAAGTATTTGTGGTGCAAAATGGAGTAGCGAAAGAAAGAATAGTCACTATGGGTGTGCGCACAGAAAACTATTTGCAAATTTTATCTGGTATAGAACCTGGAGATTCTGTTGTCGTGAAGGGAAACTTCCAGTTGAAAGATGATGTAGCTGTGAAGACGGGAAAGAAAAAAAAGGATAAATGATAAGTAATTGTTGGTATCAGGTCTTTAGACCTGATACTCTGGAACAATAGCAGAATGTATAGGTCAACACCATCCAGTGTCAGGTCGAAAGACCTGACACCAACACAAACGACTAACCATTATAAAAATGAGTTTATCTTCTATCAGTATTAAAAGACCAGTCCTGGCCATCGTGATGAATTTGATCATCATCTTTTTTGGCTATTTGGGTTTTCGCTCGTTAGGAATCCGTGAGTTTCCAGTCATTGAATCTCCTGTCGTGTCAGTACGTACGGCCTATGCGGGAGCAAGTGCTGAAATCATAGAGTCACAAATTACGTATCCTTTAGAGAAAGCCTTGAATGGAATAGAAGGAGTGAAGTCTATTGCATCTACCAGTAGTTTGGGCTCTAGTTCTATTTCTGTGGAGTTTGATTTGAATGCAGATTTGGAAACCGTAACAAACGATGTGCGTGATAAGGTTTCGCAAACCGTACGTTCTTTGCCTCCTGATCTGGATGCACCTCCTGTGATCAGCAAAGACGTGGGTGGAGAATACATCATCGTCATGACCGTGACCAACGACAAGATGACGGATCTGGAAGTGAATGATTACGTAGACAATAAGATTCTTCCCAGACTTCAAACCATAAAAGGTGTTGCGAATGTGTACATCTTTGGAGAGAAAAAATATGCGATGCGTCTGTGGCTGGATCCTACAAAGATGGCGGCATACAAGGTCACCGTGCAGGATGTACGTCAGGCATTGGATTTGGAAAACGTAGAGTTGCCCACTGGTAGACTAGAAGGAAACAGAACGGAACTAACCGTTAAAACAAATGCGAGATTGAAGAGCGAGTATGATTTCAACAACATGATCGTCCGTTCTGACAATGGTAAAACGATAAGACTTCAGGATGTAGGCTATGCCAATCTGGGTGCAGAGAATGAAGAAACTATTTTCAGGATCAATGACATTCCAAGTTTGGGCTGTTCCATCGTGCCGCAACCAGGTGCTAACCATACAGAAATTGCAGATGAGTTTTATAAAGTCTATGCGCAATTGCAAAAAGAACTTCCTTCGGATTTTAAACTTTCTATTTCTACCGACAATACGCGTTTTATTGATCGATCCATCACAGAAGTAACGGAGACATTGATCATTGCTATTTTATTGGTAGTAGTGATTATTTATTTATTTTTCCGCGACTGGTCAATTGCTTTACGTCCCTTGATTGATATTCCTGTTTCTTTGATAGGTACATTTTTCATCATGTACCTATTTGGTTTTTCTATTAATGTATTGACATTGCTGGCCATTGTATTGGCTACAGGATTGGTAGTAGATGATGGGATTGTTGTCACGGAGAATATATTTAAAAAAGCAGAACAAGGATTGCCTCCATTTCGTGCAGCGATAGAAGGTTCCAACGAAATTACATTTGCGGTAATATCTACTTCCATCACGTTAACGGCGATCTTTCTTCCGATCATATTTATGCAGGGTTTTGTTGGCAAACTCTTTATGGAGTTTGGAGTAGTCGTTGCTTCAGCTGTGTTGATTTCTATTTTTGTTTCGCTTTCTCTTACACCCATGCTGAATGCCTGGATGGTACATGATCATACAAAGAAAAGCAGGTTCTATACTTGGTCAGAACCTTTCTTTGTCTGGTTGAATGATTTCTATAAACGATCACTGACTAATTTTTTAAAACGAAGAGGATTAGCTTTTGTCATTTTAGGAATCGCTACAGCGATGACTGTTTTCCTTTGGAAAATAGTACCATCAGAACTTACGCCAATTGAAGATCGTAACATGCTTCGCATCACGATGACATTACCAGAAGGTGCATCGTACGAATATGCAGATGAATTCATGTTGAATTATATTCAATTGATCAGAGATTCCATTCCTGAAAACAAACTGGTCATGGCCATCACGGCCGCTACTCCTGGAGGATCAAGCGCCGGCGTCAATTCTGGTTTTTCAAGAGTGGCACTGGTTGATCCCAATCAACGGGAACGCAGTCAGCAACAAATTGCAGACAAGATCAATCAATTGGTGAAAGTATACCCGGAAGCAAAAGTTCAGGTAGGTCAGGATCAAACGATCAATACGGGGTTCCGAGGATTACCTATACAATATGTTATACAGGCTCCGAGCTTTGAAAAATTAAAAGAGGTGCTTCCGAAGTTTATGGAAGAAGCACAAAAAGATCCTACATTCTCTTTGGTGGATGTCAACCTTAAATTCAATAGACCTGAGATACAAGTGTTGATCAACCGCGAGAAGGCCAGGAACCTGGGCGTGACGGTATCTGATATAGCACAAACCTTGCAACTCGCCTTGAGTGGACAACGTTTCGGTTTCTTCAATAGAAATGAAAGACAGTACCAGGTGATTGGTCAATTTGATCGCGTCAACAGAAATGAAACACTGGATCTTAGAAATATCTATGTGAGAAATAATCTAGGCAATTTGATTCAATTGGATAACCTAGTGAAGTTTGAAGAATCCAGTAATCCTCCGCAACTCTTTCGTTACAACCGTTTTCAGGCCGCGACGATCTCGGCGGGATTGGCTCCCGGTAAAACAATCGGAGAAGGGTTAAAGGTAATGGATGAGATCCGCGACAACGTATTGGACGATAGTTTCTCTACTGCGTTGCTTGGCGCTTCCAGAGATTTTGTGGAGAGTTCTTCCAACACGTCTTACATCTTTATCCTGGCGCTCATTCTTGTTTACCTGATCCTTGCGGCACAGTTTGAAAGTTTCATCGATCCTTTGATCATCATGCTCACGGTTCCACTGGCATTGGCAGGTGGTATTTTTTCACTGTGGTATTTTAATCAAACCAACAATATCTTTAGCCAGATTGGTATGATCATGTTGATTGGATTGGTGACTAAAAATGGTATCCTCATTGTTGAGTTTGCGAATAACTTGAAAAGTTCCGGTATGAGTCCCAGAGAAGCCGCGCTGGAAGCCGCTAACGGAAGGTTAAGGCCTATCCTGATGACCAGTTTGGCAACCATTGCCGGCGCGTTGCCGATTGCCGTAGCTTTTGGTGCAGCAGCAAAGAGCAGGATGGGAATGGGGATCGTGATTGTAGGTGGATTGTTTATTTCACTGGTATTTACACTTTATGTAATTCCTGCTATTTATACCTTCTTTTCAAGGAACAAACGTCGGAAGACTTTTGATGAAGAACCTGTAGAGGAACAGGAGTTGGAACATGTGTAATAAGGAATAGCGATTAGAAATTCGAAAAGATTTCTAATCGCTGTTTTTGCTCTGTTTGACTCTTTTTTTGCTTTCCTTACCACTAAATAATTTCTTAAACTATACTAATCCTATAGAATATATAGTACTTTGCATGGTCTTCCACAGTGTTCCACTCATTAAACAATTTCCAGTAGTATGAAAAAGACATTCGCCCTAGTAGTTTTATTGACAACGGTACTTTCCATGCATGCTTTGCAGGCACAGCAAGGCAAGGATAGCAAAGTGATCATTACAGGAACTCGATTCACGTATCCAGTGATCGAAAAATGGGTTTCTGAATTTAAGAAAAGCCACCCTGGTATAAATATCGCATTGGCACCGCTCGGTACGCCGGCAGCTGATTCTGCTAATTTGAAAATCACATCTCACGATGTAATAGTGGCGGATCTTGCAGCAGGTGAAACTTATATAGCCGTTGCCAAATATGGATTGCTGGCCATTGCCAACGCAAAATCTCCTTTGGTCTCTTACTATAAGAACAGAGGTCTAAAGGAATCTGATATCAATAAGTTATTTTTTGCAGGAAGCACCAGTACTTCTAAAGACTATGTGGTGTATACCCGCGAACAAAAATCCTGTGCGCCGATTTCTTTTGCAGCGAACTATGGTCATGACTTTGCTGATTTATCCGGAACAAAAGTAAAAGGAGACGACAAAGCTTTATTTGTTGCGCTAAAAAAAGATTCACTGGGAATTTCTTATAATAATTTGGGTTATGTATACGATGTGCATACACGTAAGCTGGTAGATGGCATTGCTATATTGCCGATCGATTTAAATCAAAATGATAGAATCGATGCCGATGAAAGATTTTATAACACATTGGATGAAGTCATTGCTAAATATGAAACTACAACGAACAAGTTGCTGGCTGTAGAAGATGTAAATGTTGTATACGCTAAAAAAACTTCCAATGCCAATATAGATTTGTTTCTAAACTGGGTGTTAACAGAAGGACAACAATACAACCATGAAGTAGGTTTTCTGAATTTTAAAACGGAAGAGCTGAACAAACAGAAGCTGGTTTTAAAAAGTAAGTAGTTTAAACTTAAAACGGAACGATGATGATGAGAAGTATAATAGCTCCTTTCTTCCTGGCAATAAGTATGCTGGTTGCGATCCCTTTTTCCATATTCTCTGTACTGTTCTCGCTTGTGGCCATATATGCCCATTCTTTATTTACATCTAAAAATAAGAGCCATAACATCAACACACAGAAGATAGACTTATCGCTTCTTAGAAATGCTGACGCTGCTTAATATTATTTGTTCCATTATAAACTCCAACGATATGACACTGAACGATACTGAAATTATCATTAAAAAAGTGGCGATAGGTATTTTGATATACCTGATACCTGTCATCCTCATTGTTGGAGGATTATGGCTGACGACGATCGTTCTTAAAAAAGACAAATCAATACAACCTACGAGTTATTCTGTTCAACCATAAATTTTATTACTATGGAACAATTACAACTAAAGAGAATTGCCAAAAATGCCGGATTAAGTTTGTTCATCTATCTTTTACCTATCGCGTTAATGATAGGTGTGTTTTCCTTTACAGGACAACACCCATGGGATAATCCGGTGAAGTCATTCAATATAGTGGATGCAAATACGGATACATTTTTAGGATGGATCACCTCCGTTTTTGACCACATTCAAACCTGGGGACTCACAGTTATTGTACTGGTACTGGGGATAGCAGAGTTTTCATTAGGCTTGTACGAAGAAGAAAAATGGAATAAGAATGAGAAGATTTTAGACATCGTATGCTTTATATTGCCTAAAATAATCATCGGTCCGATCGTTGCTTATTTTACACTTAAGATACTTCCTATTACGGTTCCTTTTTTGAAAAATGAGTTCTCATGGGTTCCGTTTTTTTGGGGTGTGATCATCATTGCGATAGCTGATGATCTGACACAATATTGGTACCATCGTTTACACCATCAGGTGCCTTTTCTTTGGAGATTTCACCGTACACATCATTCTGCTCCCTATATGGGAATGGCCATGAACTCCAGACAAAATATTTTGTATACAGTATTTTTCTCTCAAATTTACGTGACCGCTACGTTGGTGTACTTAGGTTTAGGTTTTCCTGCCCTTTTTGTGCGTGTTCTGAAATCTCTCATCACGCTATTTGCACATTCAAGCATCAAATGGGACAAGCCTTTTTACGATAACAAATGGCTTCATCCTATCGCATGGGTGATGGAGCGTTTGATTTCTACTCCTGCCACACATCATGCCCACCATGCCGATTCTCACGACGATGGTGTTGGTCACTACAAAGGAAATTTCGGAAACATGTTTTTTATATGGGATCTTATTTTCAAAACAGGTATCATCACGCGTCAGTATCCTGCTGGCTATGGATTGAAATATTACCAGGGTGAGGAATGGTATGCGCAATTGTTATGGCCCATTTTGAAATCAAAGAAAGAAGGAAGCGAATTAGCAGCAGACGGACCAGAAGTGTTTGACGAGCAAACACAATTGAATGAACAGCCTCAACTGATATACCAAACGAAATAGATGACAAATAAAAAACACCAAATGAATCCGCATCGTTTGGTGTTTTTATTTGAATACCTGATGTACACTTCATTAAATTGAATACCATTGAATCCATTTGGCATCCGAATATCTTTTGCAATAGATAAACGAATCATATTGTTTGTAGGTGTTTTATCATACCATTCTGTTTTTGCACAAATCAGTCCGCCTGGATTAGGCAATGCGAATACAGCAAGTTGGTTTGCCATCGGCATAAGACAAAGACTGGATAGTGCGAACCATAAACAAATGGTTACCTATATTGGTACAGGTAGAATCAGTGATCCGGATAATTACGATCCATTTAAAAAAGCAGCGATTCTGGTTTTGAATAAAGAATTCTATAACCTCTTTCACAAAAACTGGCAGTATAGTGTGGCGTTGAGTTACAGAAGACAAAACGAGTACGCAGAGGATGCTCCGTATGAGAAACAAAGCACAGGATACAAACAAGAGTTCCGATTGTACGGTAGGTATTCTTATATCCTAAGAAATAAAAAATTAAAATGGGTGAATACTTTTCGCCAAGAATTCAGAAAGTTTGATACCGATAAATTTAAAGATTGGGACGAGACTTACCAATTGCGTTCGAGGTTTAGGACACAGCTGACATGGAATATTGACAAACGTAAAATTCACAGTTTGGTAACGAGTGCTGAAGTTTTGTTTTCCATCAGCAAAGAATTGAATAATGGATGGAGTGATTTTGATTACCGTGAAAGTCGTTTTTGTTTATACTATTCATTTGCTCCTTCTCAATCTCCGCTTGTCTTTAACGTAGGTTACATGAACAATTTATTAGGAAAGTACGGAGCACTGACCGATGCACATTACATGGCACTTGACATCATCTGGAACGATCCTTTCGGTAGTTTGAAACGGAAGAAAGTGATTCCTGATGCTATCTTTAATTAAGTAGAAAGAGAAACCACTAGTTATTAAAATAGAAATATGCTTAAAGGATAAGTGAAATCAAGTATGAGCAATGCAAAAAAAATACCGGCTTTGATTGTGTTACAAGTGTTCATTGTATGGATGAATGCCTTGAATGTTTTTGCTTTACCTGAAAAACAGATTGCCAAATCAAAGACAAATATCATCCTGATCGTCACAGATGATCAGGGTTATGGAGACTTAGGTGTTCACGGAAATCCTTATATAAAAACACCTCACATCGATAAGTTGGCCGGCAGATCTACACGACTGACGAATTACCATAATTCTCCTGTATGCGCACCTACGCGCTCGAGTTTGCTCACAGGGAGATACCATCAACGTACCGGTGTACGGGACACCTGGAACAACGGTGCCATCATGGCTATGGAAGAAAATACACTGGCAGAAATTCTTTTGCAAAATGGTTACCAGACGGGCATTATTGGTAAATGGCACTTAGGAGACAACTATCCTTTCTGTCCTTCAGAGCAAGGCTTTCAGTATAGCTTTATTCACGGTGGTGGTGGCATCGGTCAACCGGGAGATGATATGGCTAATTATGTAAGAACCGATAGTTGTTACTTCAATACCGTTGTTCTTGAAAATAATCATCGCAAGGCTACGCAAGGATATTGCACCGATGTGTTTACAGACAGGGCACTGAAATTTATTCAGGAAAAAAAGAACGATCCGTTTTTTCTTTACCTGACGTATAACGTTCCGCACGATCCACTTCAGGTTTCACAAAAATATTATGACTTATACAAAGACCTTAAATTTGATACACCCTTTGATCAACAAACAGAAGAAGCCTGGTCGGAGATGACCGATAAAGACAAAGAAGAGGCACGTCGCGCTTATGCGATGATCACTAACATTGACGATAATGTGGGACGTATTGTCGCAGAAGTAAAGAAGCAATCTCTCGAAGAGAATACCCTCATCATTTTTATGACCGATAATCTAGATGATTTAATATACGTTTCGAAATAAAATAAAAGCAAAAATTAGAACATGAAATACTTTGCACTGATCATTTTACTTGTTACATCTATTCATGTTATCGCTCAACAAAAGAAGGAATCATTCCAGCAAAGAAGCTAGAAGGTAATTTATCGACAACAACTGTGAAGGTCCCTTATCCTGTGCGCAACGATACTGCAGCCGTATACGACGAGATTGTAACACTGCGTTATTCCAAAATTAAAAAAGGAACATTCCCGCAATGGCTGAAGGTGAGTCAGGAAGGTGTGTGGCCTTATTTTGAAAAGTTGGGTGCGCGTATTATCGGTGCTTGGTTGGTGGTGCCTGTCACAGAAGTCAATGGTGATGTTGCTTCTGCAGAGTACGATGAAATCTATTTGGTGACACGCTACGCCAACCTGGAACATTGGAAGGCGACACGCGATCCGATTACCTTAGGAGGCAATGGACCGGATTATGAAAAGTGTAAAGCCACATTAAAAATAAGAGAAGACCTCACGATTGTGTCTACCGTGCAATTCCTTCATGGCAGCATGGCACAGAACGGCCCTTATTTTCTCCCAGGTTTGAAAGAAGGATATGAAATTAAAAAATAAGCACTAAAATTTTACCTTAATAATCTACTAACACGATGGAATAAGTAGATAAATAATTTCAACAACTAGATGAATATAAAAATGAAAAAGACAAAACTATTTTTATCACTCGTGCTTGTGGCAGGAACGTTGGTTTCTCATGCACAGCAGAACCAGGAATGGAAAGGCAAGATTGCCAAGAACGCAGCAGAAGCTACGCCTTACAAAATTCAATACAATACCAAAGCTCCAGCAGGAGTGCCGAATGTGGTATTGATCTTATTGGATGATGTGGGTTATGGTGCCAGCAGCGCTTTTGGAGGATTGATTCAAACACCGAATTTAGAAGAGCTAGCGAATGGCGGACTTCGTTTCACCAATTTCCATACGACAGGTATTTGTTCACCTACACGTGCGGCTTTATTGACAGGTCGTAATCACCATGCCGTGGGTATGGGTTTGTTCCCGCCTCCTTTTATTTATGGAGACTTCCCTGGTTACAATGGACATATCCTTCCTGAAAACGGAACGATAGCTGAAGTGTTACAAAGCAACGGTTACAATACGTATCAGGTAGGGAAGTGGCACTTGACTCCAGGCGCAGAATACACTGATCTTGGACCTTTCCTAAGATGGCCGTCTGGTAAAGGCTTCGACCATAACTTGAGTTTCTTAGGTGGAGCTACTGATCAATACAAGATCGATAATTTTGTAGAAGACAACCAACGCATTAAATCCGATGATAGTACACACTTGAATAAATTGTTGACGGATAAATCCATCAGTTATATTTCTAAACAAAAATCCATTGCACCAGACAAGCCATTCTTCCTATACTATGCAACGGGTGCTGCCCATGCGCCACACCAGGTGTCTAAAGAATGGAGCGATAAATACAAAGGCAAGTTTGATGCAGGGTGGGATGTATACCGTGAACAAGTATTTACCAATCAGAAAAAACTGGGTGTGATTCCAGCTACTGCCAAATTGCCTGAACGTAATGCTTTCCTCAAAGCATGGAAGAGCTTGCCTCCGGAAGAACAAAAAGTGAACGCGCGCTTTATGGAAGTGTATGCTGGATTTCTGGAATATACAGACTATGAAATTGGCCGTCTGATCAAGCATTTGAAAGAATCAGGTCAATTTGACAACACCGCTTTTTTCGTGATCATCGGCGACAATGGGGCGAGTAAAGAAGGAACGGAATACGGTGTAACCACTAAAAATCCGAATGCCACAACAGGTATTGAAAATCAATTGTCGCGCGCTGAATATGCAACATTCATTCAAGGTGAATACGATAAGATCGGTACACCAGAAGTGATCTCTGCTGCTAACTATCCATTGGGCTGGGCACAGGCTGCGAATACTCCATTCAAATTCTGGAAGCAGGATGCCAACGCAGAAGGTGGTACACACAATCCTTTGATCGTATCTTATCCAAAAGTAATCAAAGAAAAAGGTGGGCTTCGTAACCAGTACGGTCACGTAAACGATATCTATCCAACCATACTAGAGTTTGCAGGAATACAACAACCTGATAAACTTAAAAACGTGACGCAAAAACCATTGCACGGTACAAGTCTTGTATATGCAGTGAATGATAAAGCGGCAGCTACCAAACATACGCAACAATACTATACCATTTTTGGAAATAGAGCGATTGTAAAAGACGGATGGAAAGCTTCTGCGGCACATCATCCAAATCCTTTGGACTTGGCTTACTACAAAGGCGAAGCTAAACCGTCTGTTACCAACAATGCCGACAACGATGTGTGGGAATTATATAACCTGAACGAAGACTTCAACGAGTTGAACAACCTGGCTAAAAAGAATCCAGAAAAGTTAAAAGAATTGAAAGACTTATATGATCAGGATGCAGCAAAATACAACATCTATCCGTTGGTGGATATTGAATATTACATCCAGCAAATCAAGTTGGGTAACTCAATAGTTTCACCAGTACCTGCTAAATAAATAGTAAACAGTGAACGGTGAGCAATGAACAGTATAGTAGTATATCACTATATCACTATACTGTTCATTGCTCACCGTCACAAAATTAATTCATACCAATGAAAACAAAATCGATAGTATTATCTCTATTGCTATCAGGAATTAGCATTTCTTATGCACAGCAAACTCCTGAATGGAAAGGCAAGATCGCTAAGAACGCGGCCGAAGCTGTTCCTTACAAAATCGAATACAATAAAAAAGCACCAGCCGGTGCACCCAACGTCGTGTTGATTCTGATCGATGACGTGGGCTTCGGCGCTACATCTACTTTCGGTGGTGTGATCAATACACCTACCTTTGATGCCTTAGCCAATAATGGGTTGCGTTATACCAATTTTCATACCACTGGTATTTGTTCGCCTACACGCTCTGCGATGTTGACAGGACGTAATCACCATTCAGTGGGTATGGGTATGTTTCCTCCTCCGTATATCTCCGGCGATTTTCCTGGATACAACGGCCACATCCTGCCTGAAAAAGGAACGATTGCAGAATTACTGCAAGCCAATGGTTACGGTACTTACCATGTCGGTAAATGGCACTTGACACCGGAAGAAGAAACAACGGATATCGGTCCTTTCTTGAGATGGCCGTCTGGTAAAGGTTTTGATCACAACTATAGTTTCTTAGGTGGAGCGACCGATCAATACAAACCGGATCTGGTGGAAGACAATCAACACATTAAAAGTGACGGTTCGCATTTGACTAAGCTGATGACGGATAAATCCATCGCTTACATCTCCAGACAAAAACAACTAGCTCCCGATAAACCGTTCTTCCTGTACTTCGCACCAGGAGCGACACACGCACCGCATCAGGTGGCTACAGAGTGGAGCGATAAATACAAAGGTAAGTTTGATAAAGGATGGGATGCCTTTAGAGAAGAAGTATTCGCCCGTCAAAAACAACAAGGTATTATTCCTGCGAATGCAAAATTGCCAGCACGTAATCCATACATCAAAGCATGGAAAGATGTACCCGCCGATCAGCAAAAACTATTTGCACGCTTCATGGAAGTGTATGCCGGCTTCTTGGAATACACCGATTATGAAATTGGTCGCTTAGTCAATCACTTGAAAACTTCTGGTCAGTTTGACAACACCGTGTTTCTTGTAATTATAGGTGACAACGGTGCGAGTAAAGAAGGCTTGGAATACGGTGTGACGAACAAAGTATTGAAATACGAAGGACCGAATCCTACACGTCAGGAGTACATTGATTTTGAGTTGAGTGAATACGATAAGATAGGAAGTCCAAATGTGCAAAGTGCAGCCAACTATCCACTAGGCTGGGCACAGGCTGCCAACACGCCTTTCCGTTTTTGGAAAAGCGATGCTAATGCAGAAGGTGCTACACACAATCCGTTGATTCTTCATTATCCTAAAGGCATCAAAGCAAAAGGAGAAACGAGAAATCAATACGGACATGTGATTGACATTTATCCTACCATTGCAGAGTTGACAGGTATTGCACAACCGGAAACCATCAAAGGCTATAAGCAAGATCCTTTGCACGGCACCAGTCTGGTATATTCTATCACGGATGCAACAGCCGCCAACAGACATACACAACAGTATTATACGATTCTTGGAAACCGTGCCATTGTAAAAGACGGCTGGAAAGCCAGTGCAGCGCATCGTCCAAACGGTTTGGATTTATTGAAATATTCAGACGAACCGAAATCTACTGTAGTGAATAATGTAGAAACAGAAGAGTGGGAATTGTACAACCTCAACGAAGACTTCAACGAGATCAATAACCTGGCAAAAAAGAATCCGAAGAAATTGAATGAATTGAAAGCATTGTATGATTCAGAAGCGGTGAAGTACAATATATATCCTTTGATCGACAGAGAATATTTCTTTAAGAAATTAGGACCTCAGAAATAAAAATAAAAACGATAACTATCGAATGAACTTCCTTGTATTGTATAGGAGGTTTGTTCGATGGTTTTTTATGGAATAAAAAAATTACGCTATGAAGTTTTCATCTCTCGCAATACCCTTATTCAGTTTCTTGTTTATACAAACTGCCTTTTCTCAAAATACAAGCAAGACACCCAACATTGTATTCATTCTTTCTGATGACCACAGTGCTTCCTTTTTAGGGATCTATGGCAATCCCGATTTGAAGACACCCAACATAGACAAATTGGGTAAGGACGGTATTGTCTTTACGAAAGCCTTTACTACGGCTCCTCAATGTGTACCTTCCCGCGCGGCCATCATGACGGGGCGTTCACAGGTAGAGATCGGCATGACACGTTTCTCCGCTCCCTTGCCTGCTGATATCAAAGCCTATCCCGAATACTTACGCGAGTCAGGTTACTACACCGGCATTTGCGGACGTACGTTTCACCTCGACGGCAATCGTTTGCCGCAAGAGTCGGGTACTGTATATGATGCGAATGGATTGGAAACATTTAAAAATCGTGTAGACTATTTGAAGATCACACAGAACCTGGACGAGATACAAAAGCAATACACCGACTTTTTGGATCAGGCGCCAAAGGACAAACCTTTTTTCATACAGGTAGGATTCAGCGATCCGCATCGCATCTTCGATGCGCGCGAGTATGAACCGGATCCACAAACGATCAAGCTTCCTTCTTATTTCCCCGATACCAAGTTGTTAAGAGAAGATCTGGCCGGTTATTACGGAGAAGTACAACGCCTGGATGTCTCTGTTGGCAGGGTGTTGGATGAATTGAAGAAAAGAGGACTGGAAGAAAATACGTTGGTTGTTTTCATGGGCGATAACGGTGCCGCATTGATTCGTGGAAAAGGTACTTTGCATCGTTTGGGTATTCATGTGCCACTCATTGCTCGTTATCCTGGTCATATTAAACCGGGACAAGTCAGTAACGCATTGGTTTCAGGAATTGATATCGCACCTACGTTTTTAAGTGCGGCAGGAATTACGGTTCCTTCCTCGATGACAGGAAAAAATTTGTTGCCAGCTTTTGAAGGCAAAGCATACGAGGGTCATGCATACGTATTATCCGCCCGTAGTGCCCATGGACAGGGACTTCCAACGAACTCTTCTCATTTCGATTTGGGAAGAACCGTATTCAATCACAAATACAAACTCATCTATAATGCTTTGTGGCAAATACCTTATACACCGGTGGATTTTGCTTCACTGCCTTTTTGGTACGACTTACAGCAATTAAATGCAGACGGAAGACTGGATGATAAATGGGATGAATTATTATTTGCAGAACGTCGTCCATTATTTGAACTCTATGACCTGGAGAAAGATCCGGAAGAGTTTACCAATCTATCAGGCAAAGCAGCATACAAAAGTATAGAAGATGAGTTAAAAGCAAAGTTGCTGGAATGGATGATCATCAATCACGATTATTTGCCCTTGCCTATAGAACCGCCACAAAAAAAATAACGTAACAAGGAATACAAAAAGATCAATCAGATGAAACAAATTATAACCACCTATAACTATTTTAAAATGAAACAACAACGCGTATTGAGTCTTATGTTTTTTAACATAGTTTTTACTGTCGTCGCTTACGGGCAAAAAACAGAAAGCATCGTATTGCAAACAACGAAGTTTGATACCTATAATGTTTCTTTAAAGGCAGAACAGTACAAAGGCAAAGAAGCACTGACAGCTACACAAACCGTAGATCATGACGATGCTACTGGTTATTCCTTTACCCGTTTGAAAGATATAGATTTTCACAACGGTATCATTGAGGTAACGGTAGCAGGACAGCCCAAAGCAAATGCCACAGCCGCCGCCAGAGGATTTGTGGGTATTGCTTTTCGAATTCCATCGGACACGTCTAAGTTTGAAGCATTTTATTTGAGACCGACTAATGGCAGAGCAGAAGATCAGTTACGCAGAAACCATTCTACACAATACATTTCGCATCCAGGTTATCCCTGGGAAAAATTAAGAAATGAATTTCCTGCTAAATATGAATCGTATGTAGATATCGTAGCGGTAGAATGGATAAAAATAAAAATAGAAGTCAAAGACGATAAGGCAAAACTATATGTCAATGGAGCAGAGCAGCCGTCTTTAATTGTCAACGATTTGAAACAAGGAAAAGACCTGAGAGGAAGCATCGGGTTTTTGGGTGGGTATAGGAACACTGGCACAGTTTACCGATTTGAAAATTACGAAGTTTGATTAAGTGAAGTTCGAGTCTATAAAAGAATAAACAGGTTACTTCGTTTGGCTTTTAAATCCAATGGATTTTCGTTCTTTCGGTTCTTCGTCTTTCTTTGACAGGTAGCGAATAGCTTCGCACACGTCTTCGAATTTCTTATCGTATTTGTCTTCCAACAATTATTTTAGTTGCTCTTTAAGATCACGATGCTCCAACGCATACTGACGAAGAAAGACAAAAGCCCGGACGATCGCGATGTTGACTTCAATGGCTTTTGGACTGTTGAGTACACTGGAAAGCATGGCGACGCCTTGTTCGGTGAAGGCAAAGGGAAGGTATTTACTATGTTGGCCTCTTCCTAGATTCTTAAGATCACAATTTGTGATCTTAAAGAATCTAATTCCTGCACCGTTAATTCAAACATGAAATCGGATGGAAAACGATGTATGTTGTGTTTAACAGCTTGTTTTAAGCTTCTGTTTTCCGTTTCATAAAGTTCCGCCAGATCAAAATTCAGCATGACTTTCTGGCCTCTTATTTCATAGATTTTTTTTGGATGTGTTGAAGTTTCATGTTTGTAAGTTTAAAAAGTAAAAGCAAGTTGTACTGCTAAAAAATACTGATGAGGCAATTTAGTGTTTTTGTTAGATTTTTAAAAAGAATAAACTAACTATTGAGGAACACATGTTTTAAGTTTTAAGGTCAAAATTTGTGACCTTAAAGCTTATTCGTTTAAAACGCTTCCGACAACGTAAAATAAAATCCTCTCGTGTGTTTTCCAACACCAAAATCCAATCGAAGATTTAAGTTTTCTGCTTTTACAATTTGGTAACGTAATCCTACGCCTGCTGTATAAATTACTCTCTTAAAAGTAGGCGTAGCAAAGTGATCCGTCACATTGCCAACGTCTGCAAACAGTGTATAGCCTATGCGCCAGAATAGATGTTGTCTCAATTCTGTTTGAATCACAAACATGTCTTTATCACGAAACCTGCCGTTGTAATAACCACGCATCACGCTGTTTCCTCCCACCATCGCGAGTTGATTGAGCGGTACGTGACCTATATTAATGTTGGCAAAGTATTGAATAGCAACAATACCTCGGTTGTTTATCTTTAAGTATCTTCTGTAATCAAAGATGACATTGGAGAAATTGAATTGACTTCCAAAGGTACGATTGAAAATAAAATTTGAAATTTCTAAATAATGTCCAGAAGTAGGAGTGAGAATGCTGTTGCGTGAATCGTATACCATGGCAGGGCCGAATCCTGAGGTAATGCTTCCGAAGCGACCATCTATGTTCTGGTAGACGAAACTTGAGTTGTTAGAATACTTCACATTGTACGTGTCGAAGTATTGGTATTGTCCGCCTAGAAACAAGTTTGTTTTTATTTTTCGTAGTACACGTAGATTTATCTTTAATGCATCAAAGGTGATGTTTTCCTTTCCATTCGGGGACGTACCATTGCCCACACCGTAATAGAATTCTGGAAACCGCATGAACAGTGCTCCGCCTTTCAAAAAGTATTTTTCTTTTTTCGTAAAGACCGAAAACATGGGATCAATGATGAGTTGATTTCTCATGGTGTAGATGGCTGCAAAATCAATATTGGAAGTACGAGTCATACTGTCATTACCTGCTTTGAAGAGTAAGACGCCAAGGGCTCCCAATGCTACTTGTGTTTCCGGAAGATAAATAGCAACAGGAAAAGGTCTGAAATGCGTGTAGCTTTTGTGCGTAACTGTAGTGTCCTTTGGTACAACCGATAAGTGTGCAAACGCAACTTTCGAAACAAGCGACACGATACACCAACAGCAAAGCGAGCGTTTTAAAATAGTAATGGTTTGGGTTGACTTCATTCAATAACGGATAGCTGGAAGACGTGTCTGTGTTAGTGAATTGTATTGTAAAATGGATAAGTAAGTTATACAATATATAGGCTATAACAAAGGAGCGCTGAAGCTTAGGAGATTTTTTTAATTAAAATTTGATTAAAAAGTAGTGTGTGTCACTCATCGCTTTGGTTCCACAAACAGAATATCCGAAAGTCGTTATCCACAAAATAGAACAATACAAGAACGAGTGATGAAAGAAAAAGAATAGACTTTTTTTTATCGCTCGTTCTTGTATTTAACGTAAACTTATTTTCCCCTTACCTTCTTCACTTCCGCTGCCGTCACCGCATTTGCCGTGTTACCGAAATGAGAGCGGATATAGGTCAACACATCAGCAATCTGTTGATTGGACAAAAGATCATGTGAAGGCATGGGATTATGATACACTTCTCCATCAATTTCCAACGGAGTAGAAATACCATTCAAAACGGTTTGAATCAGTTTAGTTTTATTGCCCGTTACCCAACTCACTTTTGACAAAGGAGGATTCATACCTGGAACTCCGCTGCCATCGGCCTGGTGACAAGAGAGGCAGTGTTTTTCGTATACGGATTTTCCCGGATCAATTTGTTCTTGTTGTGCAAGGCTTAGAGGAATAGCACTAGTCAGTAGAATGCAACAGATTGTGATATAAAAGAAATGTTTTTTCATCTGTGATTTTATTTAGTATAAATAATTCGCCACACCGTTCCCTTTACAGAGTCAGTAATGTATAACGAACCGTCAGGACCTTCTGCAAGCCCCATGGGACGATGTACGGCGTCTTTCGGGCTTTTTATTTCAGGTCCACCGGAAAACCCTTCTGCAAACACTTCCCAATCTCCGGAAGGCTTACCGTCTTTAAACGGTACAAAGGCTACGAAGTACCCACCTTGTTTTAGAGGTGCTCTGTTCCATGAACCGTGAAAGGCGATGAACGCTCCATGTTTGTATTTTTCTGGAAACAGTGTGCCATGATAGAACAATAAATCATTGGGAGCCCAGTGTCCTGGGAAAGCCATGAGTGGCTGTTCCTTGTTTTCACAACCAGTTGTTGTCTTACTGTCACCACCGTATTCAGGAGCTAACAATTTTTTATGTTGAAAGTGATCGTAATAGCAATAAGGCCAACCATAGTCTCCGTCTTTTTTTAACTGGAAAAATTCTTCAGAAGGTAATTCAGCATTTTGTTCGTCGGTATAAAGATTTGGAAAAAGTGTATTCAACTGATCACGGCCATGTGGCACCGCATAAAGTTGTTGACTGTGGCTGTCCCATTCCAACGCCACGCAATTGCGTAAACCAGTGGAGTAGCGAATGCCATCAGTAAATTTTTGATTGGTTTTATTGGCATCAAATTGCCATACACCACCGAATGTTTCGAGCAAAGGACAAGGATTTATACCAGGTGATCCTTGCGTGCGATCGGTTTCCTGGCAGGCATTAGAAGGTGCGCCAATGTTTACATATAACTTACCTGTGTCGTCAATGGTAATTGTTTTGGCTTCATGTACCGGACGGTAGGGAAGACCAGAGATAACGACTTCTCTTTTTTTCTCGTTGATCGGATCTTTACCTGGTGAGATCGCATAACGATATACGGATGAGTCAGAAGAGGCATAGAGGTAGTTGTTGTATACGGTTATTCCAGTACCACCATAATTGTCATACCCTTTGATCTGGTCTGCCTTACCGTCTCCGTTTTCATCACGCAACATGTAAATGCCTTTCCCGTCTTTGAGTTGACGAAGTTTTACGAAGAGTGTACCGTCTTCTGCAGCTACTATGTGACGAGCTTTTCCTAATGTTGGCGTAACTACAATTACTCCAAAACCGGCTGGTGTTTTAAGTCCGCCGTTATCTGGGTCTGCGTGCAATGTTTGAGCGATAGCAAAATGTAAGCTTAGCATCATCAGCATGCCGAAACTTATTACCGTGCGTTGAATAGGCGAATGGATGTACATACAGAAGAAAGTTGTTCTAGTAAAGTAATATAAATAAAACTAGTTAATATTTGAACACTGATTTGTAAGCTATTGGTTCTTAATTCGTTTCTTATCGGTGAGTTAGAAATTCGTATGGTTTAATACTACCATTGTTAACTTATTGTTAATTCATGTCGATCTCCAATCCATCGACGTGGAATCACGTATTGGTAATTAATATTACAGTTGAAGACATGAGGTTAGGAATGTTTCATACGATCAGGATACAGCTATTACTGATATTTATTCTGTTCACGTTAATTACTACTTCCGTATCGGTTTATTGTTATACAATTTACCAAGCGAGGGAGAGAAGTTCTGAATTTAAAAATCTCATTCATAGCAATTCTTCCAAAATACTTTAACTGAATAAAATCAGAATGCAATTTCTTCTTTATGATGCGAAGAATAGTTCGTTTTATGAAACGGGCCAAAGTAAATACCTGAAGACACACAACGAATTGTTTCAATCGATCCAACAAGAATTGAAAGAACTGAATATTAAAAATAAAAACATTATTCCTGCTGATAATTGGATAACGTTAAAAGCAGAGTTGAAAGAATATAAAAAAGATTACGATACATTCATTGCTATTTTACATCAGCGTGGATTCAGAGATTTCGGTCTGGAAGGACAAATGAGGAAATATATTCATGACGTGGAAACTTACCAGGATTCTATTAACATGGTTTTGTTACTTACCGTCAGAAGAAATGAGAAGGATTATATCTTGAGAAAAGATGCTTCGTACATTTCTACACATACAGAGAATGTTCATTTGTTGCGTGATGAAATTATAAATGATCCCCTTATTTCAAATGAAGGGAAAGTAGACCTGGTTGCTCTTCTTGACCATTATAAATATTGTTTCGATCGATGGGTAAAACTTGATCAGGAGTTGGGTATAGACCAGAGCATGGGACTAACGGGCGAGTTGAAGAGACACGACGAAGTGTTCGAGCAGATCATAGATCAATTGGTTAGTATTTCGGAACAAAACGATGATAATCTAGGCGAGGAAAATAAATTGTTTTTTATATCGGCTATTATTCTTTCTGTCATCATGAGCATCGTGCTCAGTATTGTATTTTCCAATTCATTTACACGTCCAATAAGGGAGTTGTCGGATTCTATTAAAGAGGTAGTAAAAAGTAATTTTTCTGCAAATGTACATTTTTCTGATATTGATTTGAAAAGCGAAATGGGCCAGCTCATCATCAATTTTATTTGGATGAACAATCAAATCCATACCTATATCCAGGAAATCAAACAAAATGAAATCATTCTGGAAGCCAAGGAAAAAAAGTTTCGTGCATTGATTGAAAACAGTAGCGATGCCATCGCATTAACGGATGCAGAAGGAAAGATAATTTATGCAAGTCCTTCTACTTCTCGTGTTATTGGTTATCAACCGGAAGAATTATTAGAAAAGAAGACGATAGAATTGGTACATCCGGAAGATGCAGGAGTTTTGATCAATAAGATTGATGAAGTCACTTCTTCACCTGGAAAAATTGTTTATATACAATTTAGGATTTTGCACAAAGATGGCAATTGGAGATGGATAGATGGATATGCTGCTAATTTTCTTCACGAACCTAATATACAAGCCATTATTACAAATTATCTGGATGTAACCAATAGGAAAAACAACGAACTGAAAATTGAAGAACAATATAAAGAGCTGCAATTGATCAATTCTGAATTAGACAGGTTTGTATATAGTGCTTCGCATGATTTAAAAGCACCACTGGCCTCTATTTTAGGTATGATCCTGGTGTCTAAACTGGAGCCCGATGTAGCCGCTAAGCTAAGCTACATGGACATGATTGATGGAAGTGTAAGAAAGTTAATGGAGGTAATCAAAGACCTCACTAATTTTTCAAGGAATGCAAGACTGGAAGTAGTGAAAGAAAAAATTGATTTTATCTCAACCATACAGGAATCTATTGTGTCTTACAATCATATTCATAATTTTTCAGAAATCGATTTTAAAGTAAGGGTGGAGAAACCGTTTGTTTTCTATTCTGATGCTTTGCGATTGAAAACATTATTCAATAATTTGATCTCTAATTCTATTCTTTATCATAATATCGATCAGGCCAATCCTTATATATTTATTCAGGTAAAAGATTTGCAGTCACATGTGGAAATTACAGTGAAAGATAATGGCAGAGGTATTGATGCAAAGTTTCATTCGAAAATCTTCGACATGTTCTACAGGGCTTCAGAAGACTCTATGGGTACGGGTCTTGGATTGTACATTGTAAAAGGAATCATAGAGAAACTAAATGGAACCATTACATTGCAATCATACCCTCATAAAGGTTCAGAGTTTGTTATTACAATTCCTAACGAATATACTCAGGCGATAGAAGATAAAAGTAACATGACTTCTTCTGTGATTTATTTATAGAAGAAGTCATGTTGTTTCTACTACTGTTGTTTGGAGACCAGCAATCATGCCTGATTTGGTTTGTCCCAGAATGTAAACGCGAATGTGTATTTCTCCGATGCGGTATACTACAATGTTTGTAAGTACTTCATTCAATACAGATTTTAAGTGTATGAATTGATCTGCCTGAAAGTTTTCTTCATCACTTGCTCCTGCATATACATTTACTGCATGTCGGAAAAAGTAATTGAGATCTGTTTTTTCTATTTTAGTGCGCGGTGGCTTACACGCCCATCGCAATAATTCAGCATGCGGTATGGGTAAATCTGATGATTGTTCTTTATAGAATAATTGCAAAGGGTATTCCGATTCACTGACAAACAGTAAACATGCTGCAGCATCTTCATTTTTTTTTATTGTGCATCCATAATACGTGTGGTTAAAGGTGACAACTGTTATAAAAAATATTGTATGTAATAGTATGAAGTCATTCTTATTCGTTTGTCTTTGATGGTACAGCTGGTTCATTGGATCATGGCTTTGTAAATACTGCGATGCAGGAACATGTGATCGGTGCTGAGAAATGGCACATCAATGCCTTAGAGCCACCGTTGCTAGATTATAATACAGAATCAATCCAGCTTATGTTTACCAGAATAATGCCTATAGATGTTCTGACCACGATGGATTGTTAGTGGGACTACAGTTTGACAATAGCACAGTGACTTCTATTGCCAACGAAAAATTAGCCGATGATATTTCAACTTTGTTCCATTTTCAATCCTTCTGATGGAAATGTCACATTGTCCGCAACGCATGAAGGTGATGCGATAAAAGTATCTGACATGTTTGGCAATATTGTATGGGAAGGCCAGGGGAGAGAAATTCAGACTCATCTGGAATTATCATATTTACCTCTTGGTATGTATGTGGTCAATTGCAATGAACATGTTATTAAAATGATCAAAAAATAGAAGCGATATGCTAGAGTAATAAAAGGCTACAGAGAATTTTTCTCAGTAGCCTTTTTTAATTGAATTCAATCTGATCAATGCTGCACTACAAATTTTATAGTTTCTGTTTGGCTTTCATCGTTCAGTCGTAGCATGTACAAACCATTTTTCAATGCTGTTGTATTGATTTCTTTTTCCTGTAAGAAATTCCCTTCGCTTATTTTTTCACCATTTAGACTATACAACAAGTAAGAGTTGTTTTGAGGATGTTCAGAAGTACTGGCTACCGTTACGTTATCATTGTCCTGCGCCAACTTGAAGCGATGGGTGGTAAGAGGAAGTTTAAACGGTCTTTTTAAAAAAAATGGAATAGAAACTACCAATTGATTGTTGGTATAATCCGATTCATAGTAAGGACCTGAAATACTTTTTGCAATAAAGATCAAATAGGGATAATCTAATGTACTGATGTTGGCATGCGAAGAACTCGTATCTGAAAAGGTATATGCTCCACCCACTAGCGCATCGTGATTGGTAAATACTCTTGTATCGCCCGGTATATCGGAAGCATCGTATACATCGTCCATAGAGAAATACGTTTCATACTCCAAGTATTCAAGGTGTATAGATCTTTGCGGAGCTTCTACGGTATAGTTAAAGGCTACACCGTTTCCAAAATTGTTAGTGATTTCTACATCTGTAACAGCCAAGTCAGGAAAGCTAGTTGGAACATAGAAGGCGCCCCAATCGTTGGCAGTACTGTCGTAGTTGTATGGATCTGGTGTTGTAGACTTCAGATGTAGCTGCAGAATAAGGTAAGGATAATCGTAAAGACTTACCGGTGCAACAAAAGAACCCACTGCTACTTGATTGGAAATGATAAACGGATGTGTAGCGATCACAAGATCTGTATCTGCCTGCAAGGTATTGTCGCGCGATAAGTATACCAGAACATCGTATTGATTCCAATCCACTTGCGAACCTCCTGTATTTTGCATGTAAGCGTGGTATTCCAAACGGTCAGCAATCATAGAGTCTACCTGAACACCGCTGATGGTCACATCTGGAAAAGAAGCAGGAAGGTATACATCTGCCAGTGCAAAGTTATTACTTAAGTACGGGTGTGTTTGACCAGGAGTGAGACTGATATTGGCCACTAAATAGTTGTATACCCTAAGATCTACATTGGTTGCTGCATGTGCCACACTACTGTATGAGGCGCCAGGCAAGATCATAGGATAACCATTGAAAATTAGCGTTGACGCTTGGAGATCAGGAGGAGTGTTTAAAATAGAATCCGTTGATACAAATGTTTTCATTGTAAAACGATTCAAGTATAATGGACGTGTACCAGTATTGTGAATGGTGTACCAAAACGAAATCGTATCCTTATGTATATCCATGATAGAAAAATCACTGATTTCAAACGCGGCATCTGCATACGAGATGTCTATGGTGAGTGAGTTATTGGCTACATTCATTTCCTGCGAACCATAACCAGGACGTGGTTTAGCATAGAACGTCAGGTAATGGTATTGGTCTATATTAACCTGTGCAGGTGCCGTGGCAATTGCTGTTTCAGTGTATGTCTGTCCTACACCCAGGGTAAAAGTCGTGGTACTCAATAGTCCCGAACCGCAGTCGATGGGTGTACTGGAAACGGGAGTTGAGCCAACGGACAGGTAGTATTCAAGCGGACTCAAATCCATGGATCGGGTACCCACATTTTTTACCTCGTATACAAAGGTACAGACATTGCCGACGATGCTTTGCACGGTCATTTTGGTGACGATGAGATCTGGGATTGGAACGGTTGGCAAGTTGGTCGGAGGCCAATATTGCGCATGAGTCAGGTTGGGCACAAGAGTACAAAGTACCCATATACCGAGCAGGGTACAGGTTTTCTTTAACATAGCTGAATGATTAAAAATTAAACTCTTTGGTTGAAATTCAGTGCTTGGACGAAAAAGAAGAGGAGAGGTTTAAGGAAGCGAGTAAAAAAAGTAAATACTCAATAAAACGATTGGTACGTTCCTCTTATCATGTGTTACATCTATCGTTGAATAAATTTATGTTTTTGTCAATCACTTAATGTCTTTTATTTCCAATAGTTGAAGAGCAACAATATATTTTAAAGCACAGCAAAATATTCTTTTACAAATTCATATTGCTGATGTGGAGTTAATTTCCCTGACTGCCTGCAGGCTATTTTTATGTTATCAAAACGTGCATCCGCATTCAGTATGTTATATAATTCTGATTTTGCATTGGTGGGCCCAAATAAAATGATTTCATCGTATCGCTTGATGCTATCTCCGATCTCTTTATAATAAGCAGCTTGTGTGGATTGTTCTTTATCATTCAACAGCTTTTCTGTTTGTTCAGAAGTTAAAACACATACAATAGTTTGCTGAGTTTCCTCATCGCCTGAAGGATCGATTAAATGTGCACTTGCGTGATCCATGCAAATACCTAATTGATTGATCGTTTTCATAATTTCGGTTATTTAGTTTGTTTGAAGCGCCAGTAAGCAATAATGCATGGAGTGATTATGTCGCATACTGAGCAATAAACAAGTGAAAACTTGTTTTTAAATACTGTGCCATGATAATAAGAGTATGGTGAACGAATAGTCGATAACGTTATTAATGAGGCTTTGAACACTGTTACGGCTCTTTATTGCAATAGGAAGGTGTAGTCTATAAAGAATGGAAGTTTTCTATAAAGTTGTTCCTCTTCTTATATAAACAATTATAATGCCTGCACTTTGTACGCTGAATGACTATGATAAAGCCCTTCATCAGTAAGGTATGAAGGGCTTTATTGATATCGATAAGATGTTGATCAACTATTCTTTTTACTTTCCTTTTTTGCTTTTTTGTCTGCCCTTTTTTCTGTTAAACTTTTACCGGCTGCCTTCTTATCATTTTTTTGTACTGATTTTTCTTTCGCCATAGTTTTCCCTGAGGGATTTAGTTGCATTGATTTATTTTCGAATCGGTTCTATTCTTCAAGATGTTTTGAATGTTCCGGAATATAGATGTCAAACGTCGCACCTTTCCCCAATGAGCTTGTTGCAGTAACGATACCGTTATGGTTATCAACGATCTTTTTTACAATAGCTAAACCAATGCCAGTACCAGGATAAGTTTCTTTACTGTGAAGTTTTTGAAATACTTCGAAAATGCGTTCATGAAATTGGGGCTCGAATCCTATACCGTTATCTCTAATTGTGATGTGGCAGTATTCTTTCTTTTCTGAAAGGTACTCATTAAGCGAGCGATCACCTCTTATCATCTTACTTGTTACCACGATGTGTGAAGACAGATGGGGTTGTGCAAATTTGATGGCATTACTGATGAGATTGTAAAACAATTGATGGAACTGAAAGGCGATGATGCTGGCATACCCAAGATCTTTGATTTCAATGGTTACTTTGTTTTCTTCTATTGTGTCTTTTAATTCTTCTTTTACTTCCTCTAAGATGTCCATCAGATGAGTCGGTTCAAATTTCCGCTCTGTGCTGTTGATATTGGAAAACAAAAGTAGATCGGTGATCAATTGGCGCATTCTGGTTGCCGCAGCTTCAATACGGGTAAGGTTGAATTTACCACTTTCAGACAATTGTTCCAGTTCTGTATGAAGTATATGTGTAACGAAGGTTTGTATTTTTCGAAGAGGCTCTTGTAAATCATGACTGGAAACATAGGTAAAGGCTACCAATTCTTTATTCGCAGCAATGAGCTCTGCCGTTTGTTTTCCTTTCTCTTCGTTTTGAAAAACTAACTCAATGTTGGCAATGATGAGTTCAGCTGCGCGCTTTCTTTTTTCTTCGTTTTGGAAAGTAAGTTCGGTATTGGCAATGACGAGTTCGGCCGCGCGTTTTTCTTTTTCTTGGTTTTGGAACGCGAGTTCTTTGTTGGCGATAATTAATTCGGCCGCACGTTTTTCTTTTTCTTGGTTTTGGAACGCGAGTTCTTTGTTGGCGATGATTAATTCGGCGGCACGTTTTTCTTTCTCTTCATTTTGAAAAGCAAGTTCAAGATCAGCAAGGAGTAGCTCATCAGTACGTTTTTCCCCGATTTGGGGAGAAGGTGTTGCATTCACAACAAGTATTTCATTCAATTTTTTGTTCATTGCGAGGTGTGAAAATTGAATGGTTTGGATGGAATCGAAGTTTTGAAAATCTCGGAACGGCGAATAAGCCGTTGAATCACACTATTGGTGTGTGAACAAGAGTAAGATACGAAATATAAGCGTATAGCAAGAGATTATTAAAAGTAGAAAGCAAAGTAGTGGTATTATGATGATGGCAAGCAACAATGACAATTGTATGTTACTTACTTAAAATTTCCATCTCCACTCTTCGGTTAAGTTGTCTTGATTCTTTGGTGGAATTGTCTGCTATAGGAAATGCTCCGCCGAGTCCCAGTGTTTCTATGCGATCGGCAGCAATACCTTTGCTGATCAAATATCTTTTGGCGTTAGCAACACGTTGTTGAGAGAGTTTGACATTCAAAACAGAGTCACCCTGATTATCGGTATGACCGATAAAACGAATGCGTACCGTGCTGTCTCTCGCAAGCCATGATGCAATAGCATTTAGTTCAGCTTTTGCTTCAGGTAATAGTTCGGCTTTGGTTTGACTGAAGATTAAATTATGCAACTCTATCCTTTTGTTTGATAGCGTGTCTTTTATAACGAGTGCAGAGGAATCTATGACAGGAACTTTTTTCTTATGATGAACGACATAGACTCCCGGAGCGATGGTGTCGGTCATGTCGAAGTCGCCATAGTTGGACAGCTTTGCTTTTGTACTGTCTTTAGGTGCGACATAGTTTTTAGCTACAACGGTATTGATCTTTTGAGGAGGAGTATAACCAGGTGGCATGGTCTCCAGGTAGGTGAAGGAAATGTCATCCAGTGCGACATCGTTGCCAGATACCGATTGGTTTAGGTTTTCAATGTGTATTCTTACTTCTCCATTTGCTACACCGGAATACCACGTTCCAGAAATCCTGATCCATTGGAACACATGGTAAAAATCTCTTTCAATGGCTACCTCTTGTCCTGCTACTACCAGCCGCAGTTTTGGATCATTGCCTTTCACATCTCCACCAAGAAATTCAAAATTCAATTTTGGAGGAAGTCTTTTATAGATGTTGCAAAAGTAGGCTGAAAATTCGTAGCGTGTATTGGGTACTACACGTACCTTAGAAGACCAGATCTTCATGCCTTTTTCTCCATTGCCATTGCATACTAAAAAAAAACGTCTGCCACTATGATCACCGTCGATGGGATTTTTAAAGTCTTTGTTGATAGAAGAAGCATTGATGGCAATGGCATAGCAACCGGGAGGAGCCGTTTCTATGTATTGGTAATCACTGGTGAAGCCTTCATCCCCTAATTCGAAATCACCGTTCTTTACCAGGTTGATGGCAGCCTGTTGTGCACGAGAGAAAGAGGTGCTGAGTAGTAAAACAATGAAATAAATGAAGAGAGAAATGTGGTTCAATCAGATAAGAGTTGTCGTGTTTCGATGCTCAATTTAATAAACAAACGCTAGTATTGGTTTATTATTTTACACATTGATCAAGACTGATTTTTCTTAAATCCTATCGTTTTTCTCTCTATTGGTTGTTCTTCTTTTTTCAATAAATAGCCGATGGCTTCATAAACATCTTCAAATTTCTTGTCATATTTGGCTTCAAGTGCTTTGAGTTGTTCGGTTAAATCTTTATGGGTGAGAGCGTATTCTTTTAAAGCGATAAATGCTTCAACGATAGCGATGTTCATTTGAATAGCTTTTTTACTACGTAACACACTGGCCAGCATAGTGACACCATGTTCTGTAAAAGCAAAAGGCGTAATCTGAGTATTTCGTTTTAACTGAGATGCGGTCACAATCTGTGACCGCATCTCTAGCCATTCTGTTACAGAAAGCCTGAACATAAATCGTAGAGGGAATCGATCGGAATTTCGTTTGACGGCTTGATTGAGGGCTTTGGTATTTACGTCGTAGAGTTCCGCTAAATCAAAATCAAGCATGACTTTCATTCCTCTGATTTCACAGATCTTTTGCTGGATGTGTTGGAGTTGCATGGTGTATACAGTTTAAAAATGTTGCATAGCATAGCTACGCTAAAAATAGCAAGAGCAAATTAATACTCTTTGGTATTATTCAAAACTTTAAAAAGTGAATCAGTAAATTTGCAAGATTACATTTTAATTGCTCTCGTACTTACTACTGTCTAAGCCTTCGAGGTAAGAGACTTTCCATTGCCCGTTTTCCTTTTGTAGTTTTACGTGGTATTTAAAACCTGATTCATATTCTTTGCTGCTCCATGTCCAATACAAAGAGGCGTTGTTGTCTTTTATCACGAGGTCTTTGATAATTAAAGAATTCCAGTATTCATTAGGGAAGTCCTGGCAATTGCACCAGAGATCAGCATCTGCATAGGGAGGTATGTCTCCCAACATATACTTATCTTTTTTTAATTCCTGATCAACCTTTTGGGCAAGAGAACGGTATTCCTCAAAAAATGCCGGTGCAAAATAATTGAGTGCTTTCCATCGGTTGATTTTCTTTGTCAAGGCAAGCGTATCTATACCTGTGTAAATAGAATCTTTCTCATGCAAATCGAAATAGGCTTGATTGTATTCTTTTGTCTCATACCAATTGTATACTTCCCGAAGCAACTGTGCAATGTTTGCTTTATCTGTGCTGTCGTTGGCTATCAGGGCATGCTCAGTGTATGTACTGTCTTTAGCATCTATTTGTGTAGAGTCAGAAGAGTGAGTGCAGTGGATGAAGAACAATAAACAAAGACAAGACGAAAGAACAGAAACAGATTTCATGGTGATCATTTTACATGGTTAATATAGCAATAAAAAAGCCTTTGCCGAATCATCAGCAAAGGCTTTTTATTTTATGGAATAAACTTATCGCGACAGCATCAAGTTTCTGGTATATGACTTTGTGCCTACCACTAATTTTACCACATACAATCCATTTGGAAGATTGAGCGAAGCAAGACTCAATTGGGCTGTATTTATGCCTGCTGTAGCCTGAAGGTTTTCAGCTAAAGGCATTTCCTGTCCGGCTGCAGAATACAGTTGGATAGAATAAGCACTTTCTTCCAATGCATTGAAGCGTATGGAGAATTGATTGTTACTCGGATTAGGATACAAAGCTACATCGTTTGATGTTTGATCTGCACTTACAGAAGCTGTAGTACGAGCGGTTGTATTCAACACCTGATTGGTAGCTACTGGTGTATTGTAATCAAAGTAGATGTTTGCTGAATTATGAATTTGTGTTTCAGGAGCAAGACCTGTTTTTCTTTTGATCTTGTAGATCAGGTAGCCATGACTTTGAGGTTCGTTGTGATTGCTATCTGGTAAATTGATGTTGCGGAAATCAAACGTCAATTTACCATTTTTCAAAGAAGGTGCACAGTTGTGACTGGAGTTAAGCAGTACAAAGGTAGAAGCATCCAGGTTATCGTCCAGGTCATTTGTTACCTGAATGTTGTAGGCTTCTGCAGTTCCTGTATTTTGAAAATCTATTTTGTATGCCAACTCATCCTCAGACTCGGTGATGTATCCTTCTGCTCCTGTGCCTTGCGGAGATACCTGCATCTCGTTTGGATCATAAGAGTTTTGCACATAAGTACTACAAGAAGAAGTATTGTTGCTAAGGTTCATGTCTGTTTGTGTAGAAGAGATGGTTGCTTCACCGGAAACAACTGTTCCTAAAGTGACATCGATCGGAACATACATAGACAGATAGATGATTCCTGATTCTAACGATTGCAGATCGGAGTAGTTCCAGGTTGCTTTGCGAAGACCACTATCGTAGCTGGATAATACAGGAGAAGAATACTCGATCTCCCAACCTTCAGATATGGTGAATTCGATGGTGCCTGATTCCGTTTGTGTCCCTACGTTTGTATAAAAAAGGTAAGCACTGTGAGCATAGCCTGGTCTTTGAGAACCGGTATAGGCAGAGACTGTTACATCAGATGCAATGGTGGCAGGTATCAAACCAAAATTCTGTTGCGTAAAGACCTGACCATTGCTTGTCGCGTTGATCGATAAGTTGGCAGAAGAAGCAGGAGAGATTTGCCAGTTTGCAGGAATGACCACTGAAAGTACGTACTGATCAGCCGGAGCAATCAACGTATAATAACCATTGTCGTAAGGAGCAGTGAGGGTTTGGTAACTGCTGCTTGTAGCAGATACTGTAGTATAGATTCCTTGTTCGCCGTTGTCACGGATACCGTTTTCGTTGACATCAAAATATACACTACCTGAAATGTAAACTTGACAAACACTGTCTTGCGGAATGTATGCACCGGAACCAAGTTCACAACCATTGGCGTCTGTTACTTCTAAATAGTAACCACCAAAAGGAGCCGTGATCGTTGCTGTAGTAGCACCATTTCCCCAGCTGTAGGTATAAGGTTCCAGACCATTAGTAACATTTGCCGTGATCGATCCGTTTGTGCTGCATGCCACGTTATTGACGGTGTATGATACATTCAAAGGAGAAGTTTTGGTTACGTACAAGTTAGCGGTAGCCGTACAACCGTTATCATCTTTAACGATGACATTGTATGGTGTATTTCCCAATAAATTGTTAAGAGCTGCTGTAGTCTCACCGTTGCTCCAGGCATAGGTATAAGGTGCTGTTCCGCCAGAAGGAGTAATGCTGATCGATCCATCGGCTTGTAAACAGGTGGCTTCGGTTTGTGTGACCTGCAAGGCAAAAGCGTTGATGCCATGGTTCATGTATAATGTATCTTGTTGTGAGCAACCTGTTGAGTTGGTCACTACGACCTGGTAATAACCGTCGTTGCTGATGGTGGCTGTGGCTGTGGTTTGTATGGGAATAGTATTCCAGCTGTAGCTGTAGGTATCCGTTGGACCCGTTACCGATACCGTAGCCGTGGCTGGTGTGTTGCAACCAAAAGGTGTGGTGGTAAGGTTTAGACTGAAATCAAAAGAAGGATGAACCGTCATGGAATCTACACTGTTGAAAACACAACCGTTGGCATCAGTAATCGCTAAGGTAGCCGTTTGATTGGCAGAAAGAGCGAAGGAAGAAGTTGTAGTTCCGTTGTTCCAATGATAAGTATAGGGCGCTATTCCTCCTGATGGTGTTGCGGTAATGGATCCATTCAATCCGTGACAATCTCCTTGCACGAAAGTCAGTGCTGCTTCAAATACTGCGTCTACTTTGGCGTACTCGTTTTCACTGAAGGAAGAATTATTTCCACTGGAGCCATAAACCATATACCCTCCGTTTTTTAGGTTGGTGAAGGTATAGGTGTTTTGACTGATTGGCCCAATCACAGTTGGATTCGCATAGTAATTGTAATCCGAGGCATTGATGGATTGGCCGTCGTAATTAGATACCCTGCTACCGGTAAAGAGGTAGTAATAATACGGTCCGGCACCTTGGTTCAATGTAACGGTAAGTGTACCGTTGTTTTGGCAGCTACTCGTGGTAGTCACGGAAGCAATCAGCGGTTGAGCCTGACTGGAAAAAGCGGTGAGAAGGATTAAAAGAATTCCGGGAAGGAATTGTGCGTACGTTCGTTTCATAGGGTTACAAGTTGATTTCTTAGAAGACAGGCATGGGAGGGAATATGCTGCTCACTGTTTGAAAAATAATGAAAAAATGCTGAATGAGTGATTTGATCAGTTACTGATCAGGAAGGGTGGACTGCTTACATTTGTTTTGGAAAATAGAATAGGGATGTGTCCCTTGTTTTTCTAGTTAAGATAATAGTCTGAAATGTGACATAGGCCCTGAATCATTTCATAATCCCAATGTGAGCAATAAAGCCTCGTAAAATTGAGATTGAAAACTACAAAACCTCTTTTCAACTCAATGCTCACTCTTCTTCATGCTGGTACGATTCGTTACATGCATGAGTACAAGCGCTCATTATATAGATGACGTGCTTTTGTAAGGGTAAGGCTTTAAAGGTTGAATGCCTTCACTTTTATTTCGTAATTATTAAAATCCGAAATCATGATAGAACTCAACAGTAGTGCTCTCTTTAAGATTGCAGGCGACAAAAATATCCTGTCAAACTCACTTAAAGATAAGAGAATGGAAATTAAGTCTACTTTATTTAAAATAGGAAAACTACCAACGAGAATTAAATTACTGGCATTGTGTTCCGTTTTAATGATAGCCGGTTGCAAAAATAAAAACAGCGATCCGAGTCCGCAATCCACCGTACCTACAGTGACTGCTACAAGTCCGGCCAATCTGGCCACCGGTGTATCTCGAAATACAGCCATCAGTATTTCTTTTAATGAAGCGATGAATCCTTCCACTGTTAATTCTTCCACCGTTACGTTGATGCTGGGTAATACAGCAATTTCTGGTGTGGTAAGTTATTCAGGAACAACAGCTGTTTTCACGCCGTCTAGTATCCTCACTGCATTAAGCACTTATACGGTGAACGTCACCACTGGTATCAAAGACCTCTCCGGTACGGCACTTGCAGCTAATGTCTCTAAGAGCTTTACAACAGGAAGTAATGCTTCCGGTTTAACAGCCGTAAATTTAGGAGCCGCTATTAATTATGTGATCCTGGCTAAGTCTGCCATCACGAATAATCCGACTTCCCATATTACAGGTGATCTGGGTTTAAGCCCAGCTGCAACATCGTACATCACAGGATTCTCACTGACAAATGCTACGGGATACGCCACCTCTAGTCAAGTGACAGGAAAGATATATGCAGCTGATATGGCACCTCCGACTCCGATAACACTCACTACTTCAGTTAACAATATGGTTACAGCCTACAACGATGCTGCAGGACGTAAGATACCAGAGTTTGTAGAATTAGGAACAGGAAATATCGGCGGACAAACACTTGCGCCGGGTTTGTATAAATGGACAAGCAATGTGACCGTACCTTCTAGTATTGTTATTTCCGGAGGACCGAATGACGTTTGGATTTTCCAAATTTCGGGAAACCTTTCCATGAGTACCGCAGTGAACATGACACTCAGCGGAGGTGCACAAGCCAAGAATATTTTCTGGCAGGTAGCAGGGCAGGCCACTATTGGTATAGCGGCCCACTTCGAAGGTGTGATACTGTCTATGACTGGTATTACATTTATGACTGGTGCATCCATGAATGGAAGAGCCTTGGCACAAACAGCAGTTATTTTGGATAACAATACCATCACACAACCTTAGTCAATAATCATGACCTGTGCGATGGTTCCTAAAGAACTATCGCACAGGTCATATTTTTAGGAATGATAAAATTTGAATCACGATAATAATACCCAACAAAATATCAGATCAGAATATATTTCGATACTTCGTAATACATATCCTCCAGTTCATTTCCTTCGTACAACATGTTGCCAAAAATACCGGTTGCGAACATTTCGCGTTTGAAGATCTGATCTTTATCAGCGATGAATGTTTCGATCTCCTGTATATTCCATGACTTGCCGCTTTCCTCCAAGACTTTTTCTTGCACCTGTGAAGCAATGGCTTTTTTATCTTTGCGCGAAGCTAGGTCAATGATAATTTTTAATAAAACTTTATCTGTAACGAATGGATGCTCTTTAGAGAAGGACCCGTAATCAAATCTCTTTTTCGCGCTATTGGTAATCGCTTGCCAGATGATGTCGTTGCTGAGTTCTATGTTTTGTAAGATCAGTAGAATAGAGACCTTGCTAATATAACGCATAACACCATCTGTCACAAGTTATCACATCGCTGCACATACCATACAACGAAATTTTTAAAACTCTTTTTCTCCAAATTCGCTGGTAGGCAGTTTTATTTTTTTGTTTTGCTGGTTGATATTGAAACTTAAATTTAAAAGCAAGATGTCTTTTTCCTGGATGTAATTGGTAGTGGTATAAAAATTACTACCTGATGTGGTGATGCGTTGTTCATTACTTGGTATAATGCCTAGTCCAATGTTTTGCCATTGAAAGACGGCCGTTAGTTTTCCTTTAAGAAAACTTTTTTTCACAGAAGCAGTGGGAGTAATGAATCGTGAATCTTCTCCCTGAGCAGTGGGTCTGCGGGAAAGATAATTCAAACTGAATTGTACGCTGAATGTTTTGGTGACAGTAAAGGTATGGTTGGTATTAATAGAGAAAGCAATAGCTTCGTTGTATACAGAAACTGTTTGATTGAACAGGGTTCCGGCGATTTTATAATCGTATACATTTCCTCCTAAATAAATGCTCCACCATTTGATGGGTTTAAGATTCGTACCTGTCTCTAAACCCCAGAGTCTGGCATTACCTGCATTGGTATAGATGCGGTTGATGACTGTATCGTTGTATACACTGTTCACTCTGTTGACCACATTTTTAATTTGTTGATTGTACAATGTTACGAATACAGAACCAATCGATAATTCTTTATTCAAGCCCAGTTCCGAAAGGTATACAAATTCTGGTTTGATCTGTGGGTCCCCCTGTTCAAGGGTTTCAGAGTGTTCTCTTTCCGGATAAGGGTTTAATTCGTTACTGGTAGAACGTTGTACTCTGCTGCTGAAACCTCCTTTCAGTTTGAAACGCTTGGGTAAGGCATAGCTTAGGTTTGCTGAAGGGAACAGATTCGAAAGTTGAAGTTGAAAAGGTTGTGCTTGCTGGTTGGCGCTGAATGTACGATTGGAATATTCATAACGTAAGCCTCCGGAGTATTCTAGTTTTCCTGATTTACCTGAGTACTGAGTATACAACCCGTGTATGTATTGATCTATTTCAATATCCGCACTAAATTCCGGCACGGTTTGAAAAGTACCTGTGCCCAATATCGCATTCTGATAAAGGAAGGTACCGGTCTGTTTTTGATAACGGATTTGATAACCGCTTTCTAATTTTCCAGGTCCAATGGCTATGGTATAATCTATCTTACCTCTTATACCACTCAATGGACTTCTTCCCGTGTTCAATACGTAGTCTAAGGTGTCTGTATGATTTTCTAAATGACTGTTGAGGTTCTTCGTATAACCGTCCAGTAGTGCATATTCATAAAGACCAGATACTGTCAAGGAAGATTTATTTTGAAACGTATGCGTATAGTCTAAATTGACCAATGAGAAATCTCCTTGTTTTTTTACCAGGTTGGAATTGAAATAGTTTGCACGACCGATCAATTGTCCTGTTGTCGCGTCGGTCTTGGTGTTGTCGTAAGTAATGTCTGCACGCCTGTATTGTCGCCGCTGACCTACATAGAATCCGGCTGTGAAGGTATTGTTTTTATCCGCACTGTATATAACAGATGCTCTGACGGCATAATTTCTTCTTTGGAAACTGCGCTCTCCATCAGATGGGAAAGAGGTATAGCGGTTTTGGTATGTCGTATGAACATCTCCAACTCTTCGTCCTGATATATCGTTTTCCTGGTAACTTCCACCCAGGCTTATGTCCCATTTTTTTTTCTTATAATTCAGGCTGGCATCCGCACTGTAACGGTGAGGGTTTTCCTTGTTGTGATAGGTGTCTACACTGGGTAATCCATACTGTGCATTGAGGATAATAGATAAACCATCGGTAGCTCCTTTTTTTGTAGTGATGTTGATGATGCCTGCTTTTCCATCGGCATCGTATTTGGCTGAAGGAGCCGTGATGATTTCAATGTGCTCTATTGCATTGGCAGGAAGTTGACTCAGCACCGTTGTAGCATCTGTCAACACAGGCTTACCATTGATCAATACTAAAAAACCGGTAGAACCTCTTAATCGAATTTCACCTTCTGAATTGACCGTGATAGAAGGCATGTTTTTGATGACATCAATGGCATTGCCACCTTTAGCAGACTGAAATTGATCTACCTGATATACTTGCTTGTCAAACTTGTTATACTGCTCACGTTGTTGTCCACTGACTACGACTTCATTTAAGGTGTCCTGTTTTGGGGTGAGCAGAATCCTTCCATAGTCAATGACAGATGTTTTAGTCAGTGAAATATTGTCCACTGTTTTAATGGGGTATCCAATGACTTCTATTTTTAGAAAATAATGACCGGGTTGAATGTCCCTAAAAGCAAAAGTTCCGGTGGAATCGGTCAGTTGACCATTGATTAGTTTTGCATTTTCTGTTTGGTATAGGGTAACGCTGGCATATTCTACTGGTCGTTCGAAAAGAGAATCGATCAGTTTCCCTTTGATATAGTTTTGACCATAGAGAGTAGAGGGGAAAAGTAAAAAAATGACAACGGCAGCAATGCACTTGTTCAACATGATTCTTTACAAAGCAGTGAAGCTTTTATTGTTTAGAGTAAATCTTTAGGCATTAAAAATAAGCATAGCTTGAACCTTCTACTATCTTCGTTTTAAAATCTTTCAGAACATACCACCATTTACAGTTGATGAGATGGGAATGAGGGGGATATCATAAAAAAAGACTGCCTGTTTCGGGCAGTCTTTTTTTATGAATTATTTTGATATTAACGCAATGCTCTTGGTCTTGTGACCTTCATTACATTGATACTGATTATTTTATCGCCGGATTGAATTCTGCAGATGTATGCACCGTCGGCAATCCCTTGTGTATTCAGGTAATCCAGGCTCTGCAAGCCAGATGATAAATACCCGTTAAAGATGTCGGAGACTTTCACACCTTGGGCATTGAAAAGAGAAACGGTGACATTGCCTTCTTTTTCCAACTCAAACTTGATGGATGTTTTGTTTTCAAAAGGATTGGGGTAAGCGCTGGCTTCTACTGTTACGGAAGATGCTTCTATACCGTCAGAAGAGAGTTCGGTTTGCATGGCTGCAGGAGCATTGCAAGAACTAACAAGTGTCCAGGCATCAGTCCAGTAAGCACCTACACCAGGGCCATATGCCCATGATGCGCCGTTGCACCATCCTGAATATGGCCAAGGTTTACATTGGTATTTATTCCCTACACTTTTTACCGTGCTTCCCGGAACGTAGCCGTTGTTTTCTACATAGTCGGGAATACCGGCGCAGGCGTTGACCGCATTCACTGTAATATTTACTGAAGCTGTGCTAATTGCACCTGTGTTATCATAAGCTTTGACATTGATGGTATAAGGTGCCGCCGCTACGTTGCTCCATGTATAACTGTATGGACTGCTCAGGTCATTGCCCAGTAAATTTGTGCCGTTATAGAACTCTACTTTAGAAATGGTTCCGTCTGCATCAGTCGCTGAAACACTGATGCTCACTGTAGCCGGTGCATTGAAGGTAGCATTGTTCGCAGGTGATGTAATGGAAACGCTTGGAGGGGTATTGGCATTATTGACCGTTATGCTGACCGACGCTGAGACTGTCGCATTCAGGTTGTCATAGGCTTTTGCTACAATGGTATAAGTGCCTGCTGCTACATTATTCCAACCGAAGTTATAGGGACTTGATATTGCCGTTCCTAACAAAGAAGTACCGTTGTAAAATTCCACTTTGGCAATGCTTCCATCGCTATCCGAAGCAGAAGCTGTTATACTCACTGCTGCAGGTGCTGTAAACGAAGAGTTATTGCTAGGAGAGGTAATGCTTATAACCGGCAACTGATTGGGATTATTCACAGTGATAGCAACAGATGCTGTAGTGGTAGCATTTAAATTGTCGTATGCTTTCGCTACAATCGTATAACTGCCTGCTGCTACATTTGTCCAGCTAAAGGCATAAGGACTGGTAGTTGCAGTACCGAGAAGCGATGTACCGTTATAGAATTCTACTTTGGCAATACTTCCATCACTGTCTGTTGCTGTGGCTGCGATACTTACAGTAGCCGGTGCGGTAAACTTAGCATTATTCAGCGGTGAAGTAATAGACACTGTTGGGTTGACATTGGTAGCGCTATTGACATTCACAGAAACAGTAGCGGTTGCAGTTCCTCCAGAGTTGTCGTATGCTTTTGCATTGATCGTATATGCGCCAGCAGCAACGTTTGCCCAGCTAAATGTATATGGACTTGTAGTGGCAGTTCCTAATAACAATGTTCCATTGTAAAACTCTACTTTTGCGATACTTCCATCTGAATCTGTGGCGGTCGCTGCAATGCTTATACTTGCAGGTGCGGAGAAGCTGGCATTGTTTGTAGGAGATGTAATACTCACTGTAGGATTGATGTTTGCTGCTGGATTAACTTTAACAGTTACAGAAGCTGTAGCAATTACTCCCACATTGTCGTAAGCTTTGGCATTGATGGTATAGGAACCAGCTATAACACTTATCCAACTGAAAGTATAAGGACTTGTTGTTGAAGTGCCCAATAATGAAGTGCCGTTGTAAAATTCAACTTTAGCTATACTTCCATCTTGATCGGATGCCGCGGCAGTAATAGTAATTGTAGCCGGTGCTGTAAACGTTGCGTTATTGGTAGGAGCTGTAATACTAATTGTAGGACTCACGTTATTGTTGAACAAAGCAGATGAAGGAACAACTTGTTTGGTTATGCCAGGACCGGCGTAACTCATCGATAAAGATTGTCCTCCTATGCCTTGAAAATAATTTACTGTAAAGGCATGCTTACCTGCTTTCAAACCGATGGTGCCAGACTGTTCCGTATCGCCATGAACACCGTCATTGCTGACGACTTGAGTAGAGCCTATGAATAAGGAGGTCCCATCATCAGATGTCGTATAGAACGTATAAATACCATCTGTTGGTACATTGATAAAGCCTGTAAATACGAGACCATAGTTGGTATCTCTGTTTCTTAATGAGATATCTACTACAGATGCAATACCACTCTTAACAGGAGTAAGTGTGGAAAAATTGGGTAAGGATGTCCAGCTAGTAGCGCTTTCATAATACTTATAGATAATACCTGCCAATGCATTAGCGGGATTTTCCGGTGTGCGCAAAGGTGTTACTGTTATATTCACTACACTGGAGGTACCTGTGCCGCCTTGATTGTCCGTTGCTATTGCAGTAATAGAATAAGTACCAGCTGACACATTGTTCCAGGTAAAGGTATAAGGACTAGTAGTTGAAGTTCCTATAGGAGTTGTTCCATTATAGAAATCCACTTTTGCTACATTGCCATCGCTATCCGTTGCTGTGGCAGTGAACGTGATGTTGCTTGTCGCTATGAAGGAAGCATTGTTAGCCGGAGCGGTAATGCTTACAGTAGGATTACTATTGATTGGAACATAAGGTGACAAGCGAATGCCAGGTATGGGTCTTTCCATGGCACCTGTTGGAATTTGCCAACCTACCGCTAAGAAATCATCTCCACCGCCTTCTTTTTGTAAAGCCTCTACGTAATATTGTTGTCCTGCAATTAAATTGATGGATGCCGATTGTTGAGAAGGGTTGGCTGTCCAATTGCGTGAGGCCACTGCACCATTCAAATAAGCAATCTTCACTTTATTGGTGGGACTTGTAGTTGTACTAAGCCACAATTCACTGTTATCGTCACTGGCTATCCAGAAAGTATAAGCACCGGTGTAAGGAGCGCACAGGTATCCACGTACACGTTGACCATAATTATCCGCTACGTCGGATGGTGCTTCAAAAAGAGTTAAAGTCGTGGTGCTGGTTGGTGCAGTGGTTACTGGAATTTGAGAGACATCTGTTCCTCCAATGTTAGCCCAATAATCTCTAGTAATCGTTCCTGTATTGCTACACAAGGTAGCAGGAGGAATTCTATAAGTCACCGTATTGTCGATGACTGTCTTCGCAATACTAGGACCGGAGTAGCTGACTGTTAATCCTAAGCCACCAGCATTTTGAAACATATCGACCATGATGGCATGTTTACCTGCTTTTAATCCAATGGTGCCAGACTGTTCCACCATACCATGTATACCGTCGTTGTTAACAATGACAGTGCTGCCAATATACAGTTTGCTTCCATCGTCGGAAGAGGTATAGAATGTGTAAGTGCCGTCAGTCGGTACATTGATATATCCGCTTATTCTTAATCCAAATTGGGTATCCCTGTTTCTTGGATCCAATGTAAAGCCAGTAGTGGTGCCTGTTTTAATAGGAGTGATGCTATTGAAATCCGGTACATTGTTCCATGTGCCTTCATAATATTTATAATCCAAACCGTTGACTGTGATCGGAGGATTTTCAGGATCTCTCAAAGCCGCTTTTCCATATAGGGTAGAACCCCATACGCCTCTGCCAAAATAAGCGACTCTAATTTCAGCGTTTGTTGTACCATCATTGAATAGCATAAATTCGTTGATGTTAGCGATAGTAGGTAACCCTTTGGAATAATTGATCCAATCGGTCATAGAAGAGTTACGGTAATAAATACCGGTCGCCATACCGATGTATACAGATTCATCAGAAGTATACGTATCGTTGTATATTTTGATGATGTTCACGTTAGGTATGCTTCCTGTCACATCCGACCATGTTACTCCTTTATCGGTAGAGCGATAAACTTTACTTCCGCAAGTCATATATACCAACGAACTATTACTTTTTATACCAACTATGCTAGCTTTCACGTTTGTGGCGCCAGGTGCATTCAGTGTTGTAAAAGTTGGAGTAGCAGCTAATGCATTATCACTTCTGTAAACTTTATTGTTATTGCCTACTACATATAGCAGGTTAGCATCGGCCGGAGAAGAAGCAATGGCTTGTACCTGCACATTGATGTTTGTAATCTGTTTCCATGTAGGAGGGTTGGCGGAAATATTGGTGGTTATATAGACTTCACTTTTTCCGACAAAACCAACATTGGTTTGCAATGGAGAAAATTCAATCTCAACATCGTTTCCATTCCCATCACCTACAGCAAAAGGAAAATTAAGTGAAGGAGCTGAGCCTGATGCGGAGAGCCTCTTTCTCGTTCTGTCATTACCTAAATGATAGACATCCGTATTGTTCTGATAATCGAAAGCCACGTTACCTGCAAAGTCGCCGCCACCGTTGGTGTACCAGGTGGTAGTGGTATAGTTTAACTCACCGTTATCTTGTGTCCCGATATCTATCATGTCTTTACGAATGGGACTTTGTGCTGCGTGATAGCATTCTGTACAATCCAATCCATCGCTTTTGGTTGACCAGTTGTTCCCACCGTCTGTACTTAGCCATACACCTCCATCATTTGCATTGAAGATCTTTGTATTGTCATAAGGAGAAATGACAATCTGATGCATATCCGTGTGAACTTTGGCGTACCAGTTTGTCAATTGCGTCCAGGTTACTCCACCGTCGGTAGATTTCCATACTACATGACTGGCGATGTATACTGTATTTGCATTGGTAGGATCCACAGTAATGGCATAGTTGTAATTGCCTTGTCCATCGGATGCACCGTCGTATCCATTGAGGTTAGAGCCACCGGCTGTTTTGACCACAGAAAAAGATTGTCCGCTGTTGGTAGATTTTAAAACAGGAGTAGTCGTTCCTCCGGAAAAATTTCCAACGAACGTAAGGTAGACTACATTTGGATTTGCTTTTGATACCCCGATACGACCGCCATTTTGAAAGCCGCTACCAGGTAATGAAATCAAACTCCAGGAATCACCTTGATTGGTAGAAACATAAAATTGAGTATGCGTGGCTGCATAAATGGTATTAGGATCACCAGGCTTGAAAACCATTTCAGTAAAGTCTCCACCGTTTAGTTTTTCTGTCCAACTGTTTCCTCCGTCTGTTGTTTTCCATATTCCATCACCTGTTGCAGCAATCAATACATTGTTATTGCTGGGTGACATGAGTAATTCTACCGTCAGTCTGTTGCCAAGGCCACTATTGGCGGCTGTCCAGGTCTGCCCACCATTGGTGCTTTTATATACGCCATAATAATTGCTGTAGTAGTTGGGGTCACCTGTACCCAAGTAAAGCGTTTGATCATTGGTGTAATCAACGCAAACCGAGGCACAATTTGTTCTGAATAAATTATCCGTACCAGATGGTGTCCAATTATTGCCTCCATCAATTGTTATGTACAGACCGCCGGTGGCTGTTGTCGCATACATTTTTTGAGAATTGGTAGGATGAAATTTTAATTGTGTAGCTCGGCCGATACCATTGATTTGACCTGAAGAGTTAACTGGAAAGCTTAGAGGACCTACATCTTTCCAGTTTCCTGAAATCTGTCCTACCGCTGTATAAGCTAAGAAGAGCAAGCTGAGCAATGCCTTCAATAGAAATATATTTTTCATATGTAATGTTTTTTGATCTCGTAAAAAAAAATTAGAGTCTGGATTTCTCCCAGATTATACGTTGCTGTTCCAGCGTAAGTATACTGCCATCCGGCTGAACGAAAGGTTCCACTTCCATTTTCCAACGTATGAAACGTTTATATTCTATGGCGTATTCATGTTTCTCTGCTGCTTCTTTTGCATCGGATTTGAATAACTTGGAAACAAAAGAGCGCTTTTCTTCTTTTTCCTTTTCCACGCCACCTTCGCCTTCTATTTCTGGTTTTTCACGATTGGCCCAATATTGATCAAAGGCTTTCTTCGCTTCGAAATAGTTGGCGTTTGGATCATCCATCATTTGAATCCAGGCAGGATTCTTGGAATAGTTTTGTTTTTTGCTCTTGTCCGAGCTTTGAGACCAAGCGGTACTGCAGGACAATAGAAATAGTCCTAAAAGGAGAATTTTTTTCATGGTAAGTGATTAGCTGGTTACGGTTTACTACAAAAGTGATTACACTATCTTACAGGATTTTGAATATTAATTCGAAATCCATTTGATTAAAGTGTAATAGTAAAATAGAAGGGTAAACAGATAGTTGTAAAAAATGAACTATCTGTATAAATCGTCAGTGTAACGTGGCTAGCCAGTTGTTATTGATGTAACTTTCTAGCTTGGTCTAATCTCATGGCTACATTATCCCAATTGATTAAATTGAATAAGGCATCTACGAAATCTGCTCGTTTGTTCTTGTACTTTAAGTAATAGGCATGTTCCCATACATCAATCACCAATATAGGTATAACACCCCACTGCGTGAGCTTTTCGTGATTTTCACATTGTAAAATTGCAAGGCTATCCGAATAAGGCTGATAGCATAATATTCCCCAACCGGCTCCGTCTACACTTTTTGAAGTAGCAGCGATGTATGTTTTTAATTTTTCGTACGAGCCAAAATTCTTTTCAATCTGTTTTAACAAATCACCTTTGGGCTCTGTTTTTTTATTGCTAAGATTTGTCCAGAATATCGTATGTAAAATATGGCTAGAGAAATGATACGACAATTTTTTTGTCCAGAAATCAATGGTCTCCAAGTTATTTTGTTCGAGTGCTAGCTTGATTTTAACTAAGTCAGCATTCGCTGCTTTCACTGCACCGCCATGATGAAAAGTATAATGAAGGTGAAGTGTTTCTGCATCCATATATGGTTCCAGCTGACTTTCGGAATAAGGTAATGGCAGATGAATAAAATTGCCATCCTTATCTGTGAGTTTGTCTATACCATCTGTCTCGGTAATTCCATGAGCCATGATACTAGGTGTAGTGAGCAAAGATGCTCCACTTACCAATAATGTTTTCTTTAGAAAATCTTGTCTGTTCATATCACATAAAGTTTAAGCAGGACACCAATGATGGCTGCGGCTAATATAATCAAGGGTTCTTGTAGTTTCTTAAATTTAAACAAAACAGTAGCTGTTGTAACGGCAATGAGTATAGTGGGAATATCTGTTAGATTTCTTTTTGCTAAGACGAATACAGCACCTGCAATAGCTCCAATGGCAGCAGCAGTCACACCATCTACGAAAGCTTTGATACCAGGATGCTTCCCGTATTTTTTAAAGTAAGGGGCAGGTAGAATGGTAAATAAGTAACAAGGTAAAAACGTAGCTAATGCAGCCACACATGCTCCGGAAAAACCTGCCACTTGATAACCAATGAATCCAACAGTAATGACAACTGGTCCAGGTGTGATCATGGCCACTGCTACTGCATCTACAAATTGCTGTTCATTCAGCCAATGATATTCTTTTACTACACCTCCGTATAAAAAAGGTACAATGGCTAAACCACTTCCAAATACGAAAGCTCCTGCTTTGGTGAAGAACCAAGCAATCTGCCATAGCTTGCCACTCGTGCTCACTGTTGCCGGTATTTGTAGCAGTGCAGGCCATGCCACCATGGCTAAAGGGTTCTTGCCAAATCTTGGAGGACTTTTTACCAACCATATCAAAACACCTGATCCGAGAATGAGCCAAATATTTTCTTCTTCAGTGATAAATGTGAAAGCAGTGAGCACAATAAATATTCCCCACAGCCAAAGATTTTTTCCGATGCTTTTGGTCGTTAGTTTATAACTACTGATAGTAATAATTCCAATCACTGCTGCTCCTACACCATAGAAAACAGCTTGCATCCAAGGTAAGCCACCTAAAGACACATAAGCCCAACTGATGCCTAAGACCATGAGAAAAGAAGGCAGTACGAAAGCAAGTCCAACTAGTGTAGCTCCAAGAATATGATAATGCACATAACCCAGATAAATGGATAACTGTGCGGCCAAAGGTCCTGGTGCAAGCTGAGAGAGCGCCATGCCTTCTTTGTAATCATCTTCAGAGATCCACTTTTTATTTTCTACAAGATCTCTGTGCATGTAACCGACTAAGGCCACAGGTCCGCCAAACCCCCATGTACCCAATTTGAGAAAGTAAATGATGAGATCTTTTAAAGAGTACGACGGTGTGATTTGATCATTCATGTTATTCATTGTTAGCTATTAAAATCCAATTCCAAATTGAAACGATACGGTGTAAGAAGGGGCTTGAAGATTGCCATAACGCGCAGGCAATAGCAACGCCACAAACACCGTGTTGTGACCCTTGCGATGAATAACTTTATTGAGGATAGGAGTGAATCCATAACGTCCGGATGTTTCATAGGCTGCTCTTCCGATTAAAGTAAAATCATGACCAAGTCTATAACACACGCCAGGATGAAATAAGAAATTAGACAGTTTGCTGTCGTTATTGGCAAACTTAATGTACGGTGTAAACTCCAGAGAGAATCCGAATTTAGGGCTTTTCCAGATGTTAATGCCCCAAGGATTTCCCACGAGGTAATAACTAGTAAAGTTTCCGATGTTGCCATCGTCGCTCCAGGTATAGAGTGGATGTACAATGCCTACGTATCCTCTGATTTCCGGATAGCGATGAACGGCTGGATGTGTAGAAGAATCTGAAGTGAGTGATTGACTAAAAACAGGAAGCGTTACCAGTGTACAGATAACGATCAGTATTACTTTCATAGCGTAAAAGGATTAATAGGTCTATCTTGCATAATTAATTAGTGTTAGATTCTCATACTGTCTTGCCCCTAAATCCCCCAAAGGGGACTTTACAGTATGGAGTATGGAGCGCGAGTATAGAATAAGATTCCTCTGCACTCGCGCTTCTACATTATGTTTTAAATTCCCAGCCGTGAGTTTCGGTGCTGACGTATTTACACCAGCTGTACAGCGCGTCGTAGATGACCATACCATGAGCCAGCATCTCGTGATCGTCTTTGAAATTATAGGAGAGTCCCGCTGAGATCGCAAACAAACCTTGTGCATGCGGAGACAGGTTGTAGTCGTCTGTATCCGCTGCTCTGACAATGACCGCTAAGCGATGTAGGGCTTCGTCTGTTAATTTGTGTTTTTTTAAAAAATAATCGAAGGTGCAAAATACACCTTCGTGCGTGTACTCTACGCCTGCAATGTCATAAGGTGTAGCATTCAGTTCCAAGGATTTTTCAATCACTTTGTCCGTAGGCACATAAATGAATTCTGCCTCTGCATCGATGAATCGTTTGATCAGCCATGGACAAGCAATGCGATCAATTTTAGGACGTTCTCTGGTGATCCATTTCATAGTGTGCCTGTTTATAATTCTACCATCTGGTAACCGACGGCATATATGTTTTTAATCTCCAACTCTGCTTTGGCTTGTTTCAACTTCTTTCTCAAATTCTTGATGTGTGTCATCAATAAATTATTAGACTCTTTCTCTTCTGATGACTCCCCCCAAAGGTATTCAGAAAGCATGGTAGGAGAGACCGTCTTTTTCTGATTCATGATCAGGTAAAGGAGGATTTCATATTCTTTGGGTGTTACGGAAATCGGAGTGTTCCATACTAAGACTTGTTTTTGATCCAGGTCTATGACCAGATTGGCAAAGTGAATCTGATGGCGAGCATTAAACTTTTTTCTTCGCACGATCGCATGAATGCGTGCCTTCAATTCATCCGGATGTACAGGCTGGATCAGACAATCGTCGGCACCGGCATTGAGTGCTTTTACTTTTTGTTCGACGGTTATCTCTTTGGATAGGAATATCAGTCCACTGTTCTTATTACTGTGTGCGATTTCATGAAACAATTCCTGAACTTCGGGATGATCGAAATCAGAAAAAAGTAAAATACAATCGTATTCGTATAAGTGTATTTTTTCAGAAGCTTCTTTGTTAGAGGTTGTAGACTCTACCACAAAATCTGCATCCTTTCCCGAAAGATCAGAAAAAGGTAAAAGTTCATGTTTACTATATAAGACCAGTATTTTCATTTGCTCCTGCTCACTAGACAAACTTACGTTTGAATAATGAATAAAAAATGAACGAGAAGAGAAATCTGAGATCAGAAATGAGAGATCAGAGAAATTGCTCTTCTCATTTCAGATCTCAGATCTCTGATAACTAGCTTTTTTCGCCTGCCCCGCTTTTTCCTCCACTTACTAAATCAGGCACTCCACTTAGTCAATATGGCCTTACTTTGATTTTTTACCTGCGTTAATTGCACTGTATAAAAAAACAAGACACTATGAATTATCGCTTACTCTCTCTATCCATGCTGTTGTTTTTGAGCATGCTGACTACGGCACATGCTCAGGTAGACAAGTTGAAGGCTGCATACCTTTATAATTTTGCTACCATGACTAATTATCCGCCTTCTCATCAAAGTGGCAATTTTATCATCGTGGTGGTTGGAAATGATCCGATCATCGGAGAATTAGATGCCATAGCGAAAGTGAAAAAGATAGGCAGTCAGTCTATAGAAATTAAGAAGGTCAATTCTATTTCGGAAATCGCACACGCACACATTGTGTTTTTACCGGAAAATCAAAAATCGAAACTAGCTGATTTGTTGGCGAAGACTTCTTCGTCCCCAACGGCTGTGGTAGCCGAGACTGACGGGGCTTCAGTAAAAGGAGCCATCTTCAATTTTGTGCTCATCGATCAAAAGCTGCGTTTTGAAGTCAACGAGTCAAAGGCCAATGCTAAAGGCATCAAGCTGGCTGCGAACCTTGTTAAACTTGGTATCGCTGTAAAATCTTAAGTACAGGTTTCCTGCAATTGTTTTACTCTTAACACTGAATTCTATGTTTCTAAAAAATCAAAAAGGAACAGTCAAACGAAAACTGGCCATACGGTTTGGGATGCTCATGAGCATCTTTACACTGGCCATGTTGGTGACTTTCCTGATCCTGAACAACAGCATTGACATCAACAACCGAATCATCACGCTGTACAATCCTTCTATTAAAAAACTGGAAGGGTTCAAGTTGAACATCATCAATTCCAAATCATTGGTGAACAGTTGGGTGTCGAATCAATCCGACAACACGCATCCGGATAAAGTAAAGTTGCGTGAGATCTTGACAGATAATATTCCGACTTCTAAAAAAGAGATCGAGAAAATTTCTGCCGACTGGGAGCCTGCTGACAAAGCGAAGTTTGAAAAAATC
>JAQBNU010000106.1 GCA_028288365.1 Chitinophagaceae bacterium
ATTTATCGCAAGCATTGTTCGATCATGCAGACCTGTTGGATGCTGTTTTCAACGGAACACAATTAGAAAAAGCTGACTTTGTAACGGCGGTGAATTATACCATCGATCCGGAATTGAATAACATAAAAAAGGCAAAGTTTTCTTTGCATGGTTTGCCAGGATTGTTGGCGAAGTATGGGATTTCTGTTGAATGAAAAAAGATAAATTACTGGTATATGAGGATTACTTAAGCTCGATGTTGGGATAGAACAATCAGTCAACCAAATAACAACAGATCATGTTGCGTTGTTAATCCATCACTTGTTGGCGAGACGCCAACAAGAAGTTGTTGATTCAATCAAGAAGTAAGATAGATTGTTACATCTAAAAAGATTACTTCAACTTTTCAAACACCAATTGCAAATCATGAAATTTTTTGGAGCCGGTTTTGGTCAAACGGATTTGTAGTTCCTGAGAAGGTACCGACCAGGTAAGACTTGTGTTGTCTTCCTTGGCTTTGGTATTGAACTTGGAAGAAAAATAATTTTTTAGTTCTCTGTAATAAACGCCTTGTCTGTATTCGCTTTCCGGATAAATGACCACTTCAATTCTACTTACTTTTTGATTGGTAAACTGGTAAGTAAAATCTGCTGCTTCTACCGGATCAAGTTGTGCTGAATAAGTATTGAAGGTGTTACTGCTGTCTACTTTCTCTAACGTGTTGTTTTTAGATTTGATGAGTTCACTGTCCATGCCCAGTGAAAATCCTCTGATCAAACCGTTTGGATCTTGTAGCAGCGTTTGAATGTTTTTATCGTAATCCTGAAGTTGAAAACCAAGACTGTCTGTTCTATCCGGAATTTCCGTATCTGACGTTTCTTGTTGTACATCGCTCGTGGAGCAGCTTACCGCTGTGAATAGTAAAAACAGTACACTTAAAAAGGGAATGATGTATTTCATTTTATGCTTTGTTTTCTTTAATAGCGAGTTGTCCGCAGGCGGCGTCGATGTCTTTCCCTCTACTCTTGCGTACGTTGATGACGATGTCGTTTTGCTCGATGTAGTTTTTAAAAGCCATCATTTTATCTTCGCGCGCATTGAGGTATGATGCTTCCTGAATGGGATTGTATTCAATGATGTTGATTTTACAAGGAAACTTTCTGGCAAACTTGAATAAATCTTTTGCGTCTTCCAGTTCATCGTTGACATCGTTGAAGATGATGTATTCCAACGTAATTTTATTTCCCGTTTGTTTATAGAAGTGACCCAAAGACTTTGCCAGAACATCCAGCTTGTTGCTTTCGTTGATTGGCATGATCTCGTTTCTCTTCACATCACTCGCAGCATGCAGAGACAAGGCGAGATTAAACTTCACTTTATCGTCACCCAGTTTCTCTATCATTTTAGCAATACCGGCAGTAGATACCGTGATGCGTTTGCTGGAAATGTTCAATCCGTTTGGAGAAGAAATAATGTCGATGCCTTTGATGACATTGGCATAATTGAGCAACGGTTCGCCCATGCCCATGAACACTATATTAGTCAACGGTGTATTGTAATGTTCTTCTGCCAGTTGTTTGATAAGTACGACCTGGTCGTATATTTCAGCAGGATCTAAATTACGCTTGCGCGCCATGTAACCTGTTGCACAAAACTTGCAAGTCAGCGAACAGCCTACTTGTGAGGATACACAAGCGGTCATGCGATCATCGGCAGGAATCAATACGCCTTCGATGAGGTTACCATCGTACAAACGAAAGCCACATTTGATGGTACCGTCTGTACTCACTTGTTTGCTGTCAATGACCACAGGTCTGAATTCGTATTGTTCAGCTAACAACGTACGCGTGTTCATCGAAAGATTCGTCATCTGATCAAAAGAGGTTACCGAGCGTTTCCAGATCCATTCGTAAACTTGTTTGGCCCGGAATGCTTTTTCTCCAATGGAAAGAAAAATCTCTTCCAATTGAGGTAAAGTAAATGATCGTATGTCTTTCTTTGAAATGTTCATGATGCGTAACTACAAAAATACAAAATAATCGACCTTGTTAACGGTTCCAGTTTGTATTTCTTCTATAGATCTAATCTTTGCCATGCAAATGATTACTTAATTCCCCATTTCTTTTTAAGAATGGTTAGCCTCTTTCTCATTATGTAGGACTTTCCTGAGCGCTATTGAAAACGCCAGTGTTTAAACGACAAAATGACGTTCAATTTTGTTTTTTTTAATCAAATAAAGACAATTTGTCCTGATATATCTCATTTTAATGATTGGATGATAATTTGTAAATAGAGAGGCAGGAGGAACAAGATATGAATTTTAATAATTATACCGTAAAGGCGCAAGAGGCTGTACAAAAAGCAACAGAGATTGCCGGACTGAATGGGCAGCTCGGTGTGGAATCGGGGCATATTCTGAAAGGCTTGATAGAAGCCGATGAGAGCGTGTCTGATTTTTTATTCAGGAAATTAAACGTCAACAAAAATCTTTTTGCGACGAAGCTGGAAGAGTTGGTGAACACTTATCCAAAGGCAAGTGGAGGAAGTCCTTATTTGACCAATGATGCCAATCAGGTTTTTAATAAAGCATTGGGCTCTATCAAACAATTTGGTGATGAGTACGTCGCGATTGAACATTTATGGTTAGGTGTATTGGGTGGTAAAGACAAAGCCGCTAACTTATTGAAAGACGCGGGATTCAATGAAAAAGATCTGAAGGCAGCTATACAGGAATTACGAGGAGGTAGTAAAGTAACCGATCAGCATGCGGAAGGAACATACCGTTCGCTGGAGAAATATTCCATCAACTTAAACAAACAAGCACGTGCAGGAAAGATTGATCCTGTTATCGGAAGAGACGAAGAAATCAGAAGAGTACTTCAGATATTGGCGAGGCGTACGAAAAACAACCCGATTCTATTGGGTGAACCGGGAGTAGGAAAGACGGCTATTGTAGAAGGTTTGGCGCAACGCATTGTGTCAGGTGACGTGCCTGAAAATTTGAAATCAAAAACACTCGTGTCACTGGACATGGGGTTGCTGGTAGCCGGAGCAAAATATAAGGGAGAATTTGAAGAGCGCTTGAAAGCCGTCATTAAAGAAGTAACGGACTCTGATGGAGAGATTATTTTATTCATTGATGAGATCCATACGTTGATTGGCGCGGGTGGAGGAGAAGGAGCTATGGATGCTGCTAATTTGCTGAAGCCAGCATTGGCTCGCGGTGAGTTGCACGCGATCGGTGCGACTACGTTGAAAGAATATCAAAAGTACATTGAAAAAGACAAAGCATTGGAACGAAGGTTTCAATCGGTCATTGTAGATGAACCAAGCATACAAGATGCTATTTCCATCTTGCGCGGCATCAAAGAGAAATACGAAGTGCATCATGGTGTGCGCATCAAAGACGATGCGATCATTGCTTCGGTAGAATTATCCAGTCGTTATATCTCCGATCGCTTTCTTCCGGATAAAGCCATTGACTTAATGGATGAAGCAGCTTCACGCTTGCGTATGGAGATTGATTCGGTGCCGGAAGAATTGGATGAAGTGCAACGCAAACGATTGCAATTGGAAATTGAACGTGAAGCGATACGCAGAGAAAAAGATAAAGACAAAGAAGTCATTCTTTCCCGTGAGATTGCGGAGTTGACAGAACGCGTCAATGAATTACAGGCGCGTTGGCAAAATGAAAAATCAGTGATCCAGGGCATTCAGAAAGCCAAAGAGCAATTGGAGCAGTTGAAGCTGGAAGCCGATCAGGCGGAGCGTGCAGGAGATTATGGCAAAGTCGCTGAGATCCGCTACGGACGTATGAAAGAAGCGGAAGAGCAATTGGAGAAAATGAAAACACAGTTTTCCGATCTGCAAGGTGGTGGGACGATGTTGAAAGAAGAAGTCTCCGCAGAAGACATCGCTGAAGTGGTGGCTAAATGGACTGGCATTCCGGTTTCTAAAATGTTGCAAAGTGAACGTGAAAAATTATTGTTCCTCGAACAAGAATTAGGCAAGCGTGTAGCCGGTCAGGAAGAAGCCATCACGGCTATAGCCGATGCCGTGCGGAGAAGCAGAGCAGGATTACAGGATCCTAAGAGACCGATCGGTTCTTTTATCTTCCTGGGAACAACCGGTGTCGGTAAAACGGAATTGGCCAAAGCTCTGGCAGAGTTTCTTTTCAACGATGACAATGCCATGGTCCGTATTGACATGTCCGAATACCAGGAGCGCCATGCGGTGAGTCGTTTGATTGGCGCACCTCCGGGATATGTAGGATACGATGAAGGTGGCCAGTTGACCGAAGCGGTGCGTCGTAAACCTTACTCTGTTATTTTATTGGATGAAATAGAAAAAGCGCATCCGGATGTGTTCAACATCCTGCTGCAAGTATTGGATGACGGGCGATTGACGGATAACAAGGGGCGTGTCGCTAATTTCAAAAATG
>JAQBNU010000179.1 GCA_028288365.1 Chitinophagaceae bacterium
AAGCCGACCCTCTTCACGGTGCTGACCCTTGGGCTCATCGGCACCTGGCAGGTGTTCGACCAGATCTACCTCACCGGCGGCGGCGACCCGGGCAAGACCACCCTGACGCCGGCGTTCCTCGCCTACGACACCTCCTTCTACAACCTCAAGTGGGGCCAGGGCGCGGCCATCGCATTCATCCTCTTCGGCATCATCGTCGCGCTCACCCTGCTCCAGCGCTGGATCCTCCGCGATCGTGACCTGGGTGCATCCGGAGTACGACGCCAGAAACGAGCCATGGCGCGATTGCTGCGCGACGCGGCGGCGGGAGCGAAACGATGACCACGACCGAGGCCGCGGCGACTGTCGCCACCCAGCAGGCCCGCCTGCCCCGTCGACGCCACACAGTGACCGCGGGTGCCAGGGCGACGATGATCCTCACCTACGTCGTGCTCGGCCTGCTCGCCCTCATCTACATCTACCCGTTCCTGATCTCGGTGGGCTCGAGCTTCAAGACCGATGCGGATGCGACGCAGAACCCGCTCAACCTGCTCCCCGAGACGTGGAGCTTCGCCGCCTACGAGCGGCTCTTCACGACCGTGCCGCTGCTGCGGTGGACAGCCAACTCGGCGTTCATCACGATCATCGTGACCGCGTGCCGGGTGTTCTTCGACTCCCTCGCGGGGTACGCACTGTCGCGGCTGAAGTGGCGCGGGCAGACTGTCGTCTTCGCGGGGCTGATCGCCGTCATGGCGGTGCCGAACGTGATCCTGCTCATCCCTCGCTTCCTGATCCTCAAGCAGCTGGGCCTCTACGACAGCTACGCGGGCATGATCATCCCGATCGTCATCGACGCCGCGGGCATCTTCATCATGAAGCAGTTCTTCGAGTCGATTCCGGTGAGCGTGGAGGAGGCGGCCCGGATCGACGGGGCCGGCGTCTTCCGCACCTACTGGTCGATCGTGCTGCCGATGGCGCGGCCCGCGCTCATCACGCTGTTCATCCTGAGCTTCCAAGGGTCGTGGAACGAGTTCTCGCACTTCCTCATCTCGCGGCAGAGCGCCTCACTCAATACCCTGACGACGGGTGTGGCATCCCTCACGTCCGGGCAATTGGGCAGCGGCAACCAGTATCCGTTGCAGCTCGCGGCCGCCGTGCTGATGTCGATCCCGGTCGCCGTGATCTTCTTCATCTTCCAGAAGCGCATCCTGTCGACGTCGGAGGGCGGCGAGAAGGGCTAGCGCCGACTGCGTGCGAAGCCCCACGCGACGAGGGCGGCGGCGATGACAGTGAGCGCGGCACCGGCGAGCGTCATGACCTCCCGGAACTCGCCCGACTGCTGCGCGTTCCAGCCGGAGGTCGCGAGACTCCCTGTGAAGAGCGCCGCGAGTATGGTGCCGACCACCGTGATGCCGACGCCGTTCGAGACCTGCGAGGCGGTGTCGACGAGCGCAGATCCGATCGAGGTGCGGTTCTCGGGCAGGCCGCGGAACACGTTCATGCCCGCGACCACCCCGTTGACGCGGATCCCGGCGGCGACGAGCGCGAGCGCGACGGCCACCCACGCGTACGAGACGCTGCCGAGTGCTGCGTACACCGCGAGCCCGACCACAACGGATGCGGCGCTCATCCATGCCGCGCGCTCGAGCCCGACGCGCTCGACGAACCGGCCGACGAACGGCCCGGCGGCGAGCAGGACGATGACCTGCGGCAGCATGCCGAGGGCGGCGAGGGCTGGCGGCCAGCCCCAGTACAGCTGCAGCTGCAGGGTGACCAGGTAGCCGAGGCCGGCGAGGGCGAGGCCCGTCGCCGCCTTGTAGAGCAGCCCGGCTGAGACCAGCGGGCGCGCGATGAGGGCGAGATCGAGCAGCGGATGCGCGGCGGTGCGCATGCGCACGACGAACAGCCCGCCGAAGCCGAGCGCTGCTGCCGCCGACGCCCAGGGCAGCCACGAGCCAGCACCCTCGCTCACGAATACCGTGGGGGCGACGAGGGCGAGCACGATCGTCGCGGTGCCCAGGAGTGACCCCGGGATATCGAGGGGCGCACTGTGCAGGTCGCCGGGTTCGTCGACCGCGATGCCCCGGTGGATGAACACGAAGGCGAGCAGGGCGACGGGCACGTTTACGAGGAGCAGCACCTGCCAGGGCGCAATCGCCAGCACCAGACCACCGGCGGTGGGGCCGATCGCGAGGCCGACCAGGCCGACTGTCGAGATCAGGTTGATAGCGCGCAATCGCGTGGCGTCGCCTGCGAACAGGCGGAACGCGAGGGCGATCGAGCCCGGAGTCGTCATCGCTGCCGCGAGACCCATGGCGGCGCGCACGGCCACGAGCTGCTCCGCGGTCGTGACGAACGCCGTGGCGAGGCTCGCGAGCGCGAGCAGGACAAGGCCGACGAGCATGATCCGTCGTCTGCCGAAGCGATCGGCTATCGAGCCGAAGAGCAGCATCAGCCCGCCGAAGACCACGGCGTACGCACCGGTCACCCACTGGAGGGCAACAGTCGATGCGTGAAGCTCGGTGCCGATGGTGGGGAGCGCGACGTTCAGTATCGAATTGTCGAGCATCTCGAAGAGGAAAACTGCGGACAGCCCGGTGAGTGCGATCCAGTGGTGGCGCAGGGCAGACTGGGTGGAGGTCATAGTGACTACATTATGTCACTAAGTTTAGTTGCACAAGAAAGTGGGCCGACATGGCGAGGACGTCCGAGCGCGGGGGCCCCGAAACGCGGGCGCGGATCCGCGAAGTCGCGAACGGCCTGTTCCTCGAGCACGGATACGACTCTGTGACCGTCGCGGAGGTCGCGCGCCAGGCGGGCGTCTCGAGCGTCACCGTGTTCAACCACTTCCCCCGCA
>JAQBNU010000109.1 GCA_028288365.1 Chitinophagaceae bacterium
TTCCCTCCCAAAAAAGTGTTAAAATTCATATCTTAGTAAGCTATTCCCCCTTTCCATGCCTGAATTTTCCCACCTCCACGTCCATTCACAGTTTTCTCTCCTTGACGGTGCTGCCAGCATCGAAGGTTTGGTGGCCAAGGCCAAAGCCGAAGACATGAAAGCCATTGCCTTGACCGATCACGGCAACATGTTTGGCGCGTTTAAGTTTGTGGCGGAAGCATCGGCAAAAGGCGTGAAGCCTATTGTCGGTTGTGAATTTTATATGGTGGAGGATCGCCATAAAAAATCATTTACCAAAGACAACAAAGACGTTCGTGCGCATCAATTGCTGCTGGCAAAAAATCCGGAAGGTTATAAAAACTTAGTGAAGCTTTGTTCACTAGGCTATATGGAAGGCTTGTACGGCAAGTACCCGCGTATCGATAAAGAACTATTGGTTCAATACCACAAAGGACTCATCGCTACATCATGCTGTCTAGCAGCGATCATTCCGCGCACCATTCTTAGACATGGAGAAGCAGCGGCAGAGAAAGAATTGAAATGGTGGTTGGATTTATTCGGTGAGGATTTCTACATCGAATTGCAACGCCATGATATTCCCGAACAAAATACAGTCAACTTAGTGTTGCTTGCACTAGCGGCGAAGTACGGCATCAAAGTCATTGCCTCTAACGACAGCCACTATGTGGACAAACAGGATGCCAACGCCCACGATATTTTGTTGTGCATCAACACCGGTGAAAAGCAAAGTACTCCAACCAATAAAGACTTTGATGACGACGCGTCTTCCAAAGGAAAACGTTTTGCTTTTTACAACAACGAATTTTATTTCAAGAACACGCAGGAAATGTCTACGCTCTTCAAAGACGTTCCTCAAGCTTTAGATAACACACAAGAGATCGTAGACAAAGTAGAAACACTGAAGTTGAAGCAGGATATTTTGCTTCCCAACTTTGTGATTCCAACCACTTTTTTAAATCAGGACGATTACCTGCGCCACATCACCTATGAAGGCGCTCGCTTCAAATACAAAGACATTACCACGGAGATCGAAGAGCGACTCAACTTTGAGTTGCACGTGATCAAGACCATGGGATTTGCCGGATACTTTTTGATCGTGGCAGATTTCATACAACATGGTCGAGACATCGGAGTCTTCATCGGTCCGGGTCGTGGATCGGCTGCGGGCTCTGCCGTGGCCTACTCCATCGGTATCACGAACATTGATCCCATCAAGTACAATTTGCTGTTTGAGCGTTTCCTGAATCCGGATCGTAAGAGCATGCCCGATATTGATACGGACTTTGACGACGAAGGCCGTCAGAAAGTCATTGATTATGTCGTAGACAAATACGGGAAAAATCAAGTCGCACAAATCATCACGTACGGCACCATGGCCGCGAAAATGTCAATCAAAGACGTGGCGCGTGTCTTGGATCTTCCCTTGCAGGAAGCGAATGGATTAGCGAAGCTTGTGCCTGACAGACCAGGAATTTCTTTGCGTCGTGTATTGACCGCACCGATTGACGGAGAAAAAAGTTTAAAGGACAAAGAAGGATTAGGCGGAGAAGAATTGGATGGCGTAAGAGAATTACGCCGCATCCTGGCGGAAGAGCATACGGAGCAAGGCAAAGTACTGAAGGAAGCCATGATCCTGGAAGGCTCTGTACGTGGCACGGGTATACATGCAGCAGGTATCATCATCGCACCAACAGATCTAACTGATTTAATTCCCGTCGCTGTTGCAAAAGACTCTGACTTGCTGGTGACACAATACGACGGGCGTGTGATCGAAGATGCAGGGGTTATCAAGATGGACTTTTTGGGTCTGAAAACGTTAACCATTCTTCGTGATGCCTTAAAACTCATCAAAGAAAACCACGGCATAGACATCGTCATCGATGACATTCCGCTGGATGATATAAAAACATTAGAACTCTACCAACGCGGTGATACCAACGGAACGTTCCAGTTTGAATCTGCCGGTATGCAAAAATATTTGCGTGAATTAAAACCCGACAAGTTTGAAGACTTGATCGCGATGAACGCTCTCTACAGGCCGGGACCGTTGGAATATATTCCGTTGTTTATCGAACGTAAGCACGGAAGAAAAAAAGTAGAATACGATCTATCTGCCATGGAAGAACTTCTGGCAGATACATACGGAATCACCGTGTACCAAGAGCAAGTGATGTTGCTCTCTCAGAAGCTCGCCAACTTTACCAAAGGCGATGCCGATGTGTTGCGTAAAGCGATGGGTAAGAAGGATAAAAAAACACTGGACAAACTCAAACCTCAATTCATCGAGAACGCCAGTCTGAATGGACACGATGCAAAAGTATTAGAGAAAGTATGGACCGACTGGGAAGCCTTCGCATCCTATGCCTTCAACAAATCTCACTCTACCTGTTATGCTTTCGTAGCCTTTCAAACCGCTTACCTGAAGGCGCACTACCCTTCCGAATACATGGCGTCGGTGTTGACGCACAACCTAAACAACATCGACAAGGTGACGTTCTTCATGGAAGAATGTAAACGCATGGGCTTGGAAGTATTGGGTCCGGATGTAAATGAAAGTTCGTATCAATTTTCTGTCAACAAAAAAGGACAAGTTCGTTTTGGTTTGGGCGCCGTGAAAGGTGTAGGTGAAGGAGCAGTGATCGCACTCGTAGAAGAACGTGCAGCAAAAGGATTATTCAAAGACATCTTTGATGTCACTCGTCGCATCAACCTGAAAGCCGCTAACCGCAAGACCTTTGAAGCAATGGCATTATCCGGTGCTTTTGATTGTTTTGAAGGGGTACACCGCGCGCAATATTTTCATGTGCACGACAAAGACAACATGTCGCTCATTGAAAAAGCGATTCGTTATGGCAACAATTGGCAAAGCGAACAAAACACACCACAAGTTTCTTTATTTGGTGGAGGTGAAAATACAGAAATCGTTGCACCGAGAATTCCTACTTGCGAACCCTGGTCTGATATAGAAAAACTAAAACGCGAAAAAGAAATCGTGGGCTTCTACATCTCCGGTCATCCGCTGGATTTGTTCAAGTTGGAAATTGACAATTTCTGTACCTGCAGTTTGGAAAAAGTAATGGAGATGAAAGACCGTGAAGTACAAATCGGTGGTATTGTATCTGCTATTAAAAATGGTCAAGCAAAAAATGGCAATAACTACATCATCTTTTCTTTAGAAGATTATCAGGGTACACTGGAGATTGCTTTGTTTGGAAAAGATCATGCGAGCTTTAGCAATTATATTCATCCCGGTCAATTCTTATTCATAAAAGGCGCAGTAAAAAACAGATTCGGTCAACCGGATAGTTGGAGATTCACGCCTACCTACATGGAACTATTAAGTGAAATCCGTGCGAAATTTTGCAAAGGCATTCGTCTTAAACTCAACACACAGAAACTCACCAGTCAATTGGTCACTCAACTGGAAGAAACCTTCACTGCCAACAAAGGAACCTGTAACCTGTATTTCCAGATCATAGATGCGGAAGAACGTATTTCAACTGAGTCTTTTTCAAGAAAATACAAGATTGATCCGAATAATACGCTTCTCCAAGCATTGGGCGAAATGGAGGGAATTGAGTACAAAATCTTATCTTAATGAACTTTTTATGTCCAAAAAACATTAAGTTTACAATACAAACAGAAATAGAAACACAGATTAAACGAAGTTAAAAACATGGGTAAAGCGATAGAAATCACCGATGCTAATTTTGATGAGGTCATCAAAACCGGCCAACCTGTACTGGTAGACTTTTGGGCTGAATGGTGCGGTCCTTGTAAAATGATTGGACCTGTGGTGGAAGAACTTGCCGGAGATTTCGAAGGTAAAGCTGTCATTGGTAAAATCAATGTAGACGATAATCCTGCTATTTCTGCCCGCTTTGGAATCAGAAGTATCCCAACGTTGTTGGTCTTCAAGAACGGAGAAATCGTAGACAAACAAATAGGCGCTGTACCGAAAACAGCCTTAGCTGATAAAATCAAAGCTCAGTTATAAGAATAAAAGAAAGGCCTTCGGGCCTTTTTTCTTTTAATACCTTTCCAATTATTAAACCCTCATACTTATGTTAAGAAAAATTGTTTTCGCAACACTCTTGCTAAGCATCACTTCTCTTTCCGCCTTTTCTTATTCACCTTCTCCAGATGCTTCAGACATTCTAATCATTCGCATCTTTCATCCTTTATCTAACGGTGCCAAAGGCGCTATTAAAGTTTTCAAAAACAATGAAACTCCAGTTCAAATAGAACTGCCACCACAAACGGATATGGATGATAACAACTCCTTCAAGATCATACGAGAAGTACTTAATAAATATACACTCGAAGGATACAGCATTGTCTCATCTACTGAATCTACGACGAGCGTTGGTAAAGTGTTTACCACTTACGTTCTCGAGAAAAAATAAAAATCTTCTTCTCCTTCTTGTTGGCGTCCCACCAACAAGTGTCAGTATGAAAACGTGTCAACCAATCAGTTGTTGGCGGGACGCCAACAACAAGGGAATGCTAACTATACCAACAACTCATTATGAAGCGAATAGCGGTAGACATGGACGGTGTGCTGGCCGATGTATACGAACAGTTTTTCAAACTGGATGAACGAGATACAGGCACAAGAAAAACAAGAGCAAGTGTTGCCGGAATCAAAGAACTGGAAGCCTTTCCACACGGACACCAACACGTCTTGTCCGATGACTTCTTTCGCACGGCGCCTGTCATGGCAGACAGCCAGCGCATTCTGGAAGCACTCAACAAGCAATACGAAGTCTTCATCGTTTCTTCTGCTACAGAATTTCCAAAAAGTCTTTCAGAGAAACAAGCCTGGCTAGGCGAACATTTTCCTTTCATCAGTTGGAGGCAAATGGTTTTCTGCGGAAGCAAAACCATCGTGCAAGCAGACATCATGATCGACGATCATTTTAAAAACCTGGATCACTTCACCGGTCAAACCATTTTGTTTTCACAACCACATAATATTCTTGCTGATGCAGGAAGACATCAGCGAGTGAAGACGTGGATGGAAATTGAAAAACTTCTCTTATAATTTTCAAGTGTCTTGCCCCTAAATCCCCTCAAGGGAACTTGAGCATGATCAATTTGAATTACAATAATTACAACACCTATGTTTTAATATTTACTAAAAACCATTCGCGAAGGAAAGTCCCCTTTAGGGGATTTAGGGGCAAGACAGCAATACATTAACACGTTCGATAGTATGAAAACAAACTACACGCACAAATCTACCACCGAAGAAATCCGTCAACGTTTCGATCACGATGTGGAACGCTTTTCGAAATTAGAAACGGGACAGGTCTCCACACTTGATGCCACGTTGTCTTTAGAGTTGATTACAGAATCAGCCAAAAGAATCAATCCTTATGCGACAAAGATATTGGACATCGGTTGCGGTGCAGGAAACTACACATTGAAAATGCTTTCCAAGCTACCCAACTTAAATTGTACGCTAATCGACCTCAGCAAACCCATGCTGGACAAAGCATTTGAACGGGTATCACCTGCTACATCCGGTGAAGTGATCGTTGTACAAAGCGATATAAGAGACATTCATTTACTAGAAGAAAGCTACGACATCATTCTAGCCGGTGCGGTATTGCATCATTTGCGAGAAGATGCCGACTGGGAATTTGTATTTCAAAAATTATACAACGCGTTGAAACCTGCCGGCAGCCTTTGGATCTCTGATTTAATCACGCAACACAATGCCATACTTAATGAGTACATCTGGGAAACATACGGCGACTATTTGGAAAAAGTAGACGGAGCGGAATACAGAAAAAAAGTAATGGACTATGTAGAGAAAGAAGATTCTCCACGGTCTTTAAACTTCCAGTTAGCGTTGATGAAAAAAGTTGGTTTTGCAGAAGTTGAAATTTTACACAAGAACAGTTGCTTCGCCGCATACGGAGCCATTAAGTAAACAAAGATCAGAGATGAGAAATCAGAAATGGTTTTTATTGATCTCTGATTTCTCATCTCTCATCTCTGATTTCTCCTTACGTGGATCAATTCATTCTCTTATTTCTTTGCCTCCTCATTGGTCTTGTCTTACAATGGTCAAAAGCATTTCCTGCCAATGCACATTTGACCTTGAATCAATTTATACTTAACGTATCCTTACCGGCCATTGCTCTTTACTACATCCCCGGTATTAAAGTAGATGCCACGTTGCTCTTTCCTATTGGTGTAGCATGGATTACATTTGCCGGTTCTTTTCTTTTTTTCTCTACACTCAGCAAGCTATTCAGCTGGTCAAAAAGTTTGACAGGATGCCTGATCATCACGGCTGGCCTGGGCAACACATCGTTCATTGGCTTTCCTGTCATCGAAACATTGTATGGAAAAGAAGGATTGAAGACCGCGGTGATTCTAGATCAAACAGGATCGTTTCTGGTGATGGCAACCTTTGGTATTGCTACAGCGGCCTACTTTTCCAGAGGAGTAAATTCAAATGCAATGGATCTATTAAAAAAAATAGTTGCCTTTCCTCCTTTCATTGCATTTCTTATTGCATTACTCATGATTCCTTTGCATTGGCAATTTGAAGGATCTGCGAAATTTGTATTGGAAAGATTAGGAAGCATCATTACTCCACTTGCTTTAGTATCGGTAGGATTGCAATTAAAATTTGACCGCAACAGTTTGCACTGGAATTATCTTGGTCTAGGATTGTTGTATAAATTAATGATTACTCCTGCGCTCATTTATTTCATTTATGTCATCTTATTAAAAGGTTCAGGGTTGGTTGTTGAAGTATGTCTCATGGAAGCCGCCATGGCTTCTATGATCACAGCCACTATTGTTTCTTCTTCCTATGGATTGAAGCCAAGACTCAGCAGCATGATGATTGGTTTCGGCATACCGCTATCGGCATTGACCTTGCTATTTTGGTATATGATTTCAAAAACGATTTAAAAAACGGAAAAACATTCTTAACGACATAAAAAAAACGACCGCCAAGTACATGGCGGCCGTTAACAAAAGGTAACAAAAAATTCAGTCGAACTGAACACGAATATCGCTAAAAGGAGTTACTAAATGTTTACCTGCACGTTACGTTAACATTATCATCATGCAACGTGCCTATTGATCTAGTCTCTCCAGCGATCACTAATATGGTTTGATGATATACCAATCCATTTTCTTCTTATCGTATCCTACGTGCTCGTTAGGAAATTCTATATAAGGATCAACATTGAGATCTTTATGGTATTTTGATAAATCCTTACCTGCAACAAAATCATTGTATACTTCCATTCCTTTTTTATTCAACTCATCTGAATACATTCTGAACATTCGAAATGATTCTTCAAAATCATAAATGTGATGATTGGCATCCAATTTGAATTTCCCGGCTAACCCTACATATAGATCAGGCACACCCATGGCAGGCTTAGTCAAGAAGTATAAATATTCACCTTGATCATTTTTATACAAACAATCAAAATCATATTTAGGCATGATTGTTTTGAAGAAAAATTGATTTTCCGGTTTGAAGCGGTCTTTCTTTTGCACCGTATCCGGGATGTGTTCATCAATAATCGTGATGATAGCGAGCAATAAAGAATCGCGTTCTGACTTGTCAACAATCACATCACTTGGTTTATAATCCTTTTTTGTTTTGGTGCATGAACTAAAGCTAACGATGCCCACTAATAATACCGCACTTACTATCGAATAGATAAATTTCACTTTCATGATTTTAATAATTGGTTATAACGAAGAAAAGAGGGACTGAAAAGTCCCCCTTTTTTAATTTATATATAATTACTAATCAATACTAGTAATTAGTTATTTGTGGGTTAAAGTTAGCCCAGCTAGTTGTCCAGTCAGTCGATCCGAATGCACCAATGTAAGTAGGTGTTGTATCAAAGAAACCATCAGTATCAACAACCGCTGAAAAATTACCACCTGTAGCAGCAGGAGAACCTGATGGCATAGTGAAATCAAATGTCATGTTAGTCCAAGCATTTTTCAAGTTCATGTTCAACAAGTTTGCAAAGTCAGACTGATATTTGTTGTTGTTTGCAGATGAATGGTAGAACCAACCGTTAGGACCTGTGAAAGTTGTAGTACCATCGTTCCAAGTTAAGTTAGTACTATCAGCAAAAGTCTGATCAGTCACTACAGTCAAGTCACCAGCACCATTCAATACAGAAACCACATCGTATTTGTGGTTATCAGTACCAAATGTAGGAGAGTTAGCATTTGGACAGTTTTTAGAGATACCTGCAACGATGTTGTTGTGCATTTTCAATGAACCACTAGTAATGTTAGCAGTAGTTACACCAGATGCACCAGTTTTGCTATCAATCAAGACACCGTTGTTCCAAGCCATCAAGATAGAATTGTGCATGCTCAAAGAAGAGTTTCTTCTGATGTGAATACCTGAAATAAAAGTAGCAGCAAATTTACTTGGCTTGTTTGCATTGCTTGCATCAGCCATGCTTACTACTGGACCAATCAAGGTCATGTTTACGAATTGACAAGTCGTGTTAGGACCGTTTGTACCAGCGTTTGGATCGTGATCAGATTCGAATGCTTTAGAACCAGATTGATCTGAGATGTATTGCTCTCTCATTGCCAAACCAAATTGTATTTTACCGCTGAAACCACAATCTGTATCGAAGTCATCATCAATAGCAGCGAAGTTGATCAAGTATTTACCGTTTACACAGCCGCCGAACCATTCCATTCCGTCATCATTAGCATAAGAAGACTGTACGTGATCTAAAGTAGTACCTCTACCTACACCAGCATACGTAATTCCGTTCAATTCAGAACCAGGAATTGGAGCATAACCAGCGTATTCAGATCTTACATACTTCAATGTACCAGAGTTATCGTTGTCTACTGAAGGATCTGCAGACACATCGTTTCCGTATTGTGTTCTGATACCACCTTCACACAATGGTTTAGAAGTAGGTGTAGCAGTGTTTACTTTTGCATTACCTGCCAATACTAAACCACCCCAGTTACCACGGGCACGAGAACCAGCAGCAGCAGAAGAAGTAAAGATGATTGGTTTTGCAGCTGTTCCTATCGCGTTGATTTTTGCACCTGGCTCGATGATCAAAGCCGCTTGTACTTGACCTGTGATGACAGTACCAGCTTCAATGTTAATAGTAGAACCATTTGGAACGTAAACAAATCCTTTCAACAAATACTTAGTGTCTGCAGTAAGGTTTGTAACTCCTGTAAGATCTCCTTGCAATGTAGTTGTACCAGAGCTACTAGGAGCTGGATCGTCAGACTTCTTACAAGCAACAGTACTTGCTATAAGAAGAGCGATTAAAGATAATTTTTTTAGATTTTTATTCATGGTTTTTGTCTTTGAATTTGAGACAAACTTACGCGGTAGTTGTTACGACAAATTTACTTCGGTGTTAAGCTACCGCTAACTAAGAGCTATCTGTGTAAACAAATTGTTACCAAAAAAAGAAGGCAATAGCGAAATTGCTATTGCCTTTTAAAAATAGGATTAAGCCGTGATTACAAATTATAACGTACTGCAATAGTGAAGTAATTCCCTTTTTTATAATTCACCAATTGCGAGTTGTCGCCTTCTTTTCTGCTGTAATTGCCGTTTGCACTAAAGTTCTGAACCCAGATTACCGATTGATTGAATATATCCACGGCACCTGCTGTGATAGAGAATTTCTTCACCGTTTTCGTAATCGTTGCATCCAGCGTGCTACGTGGAGTTTCAATCACATCTGCATAGTTACCATTACCTACCGTTACGATACGCGGACCAAAGATATTATACAACACACTCGCGCTCCATCCACTCTTATCATTTTGATAGTATAAACCGGCGTTGATCACATAAGGTGACTGGCCTTGTAGCGGACGTTTACTGGCATTGTTCCAATAAAATGCATTTTGAGAAGGCAGAGTTACTTGACTTTTAATTAAGGAAGCATTCAATAACAAAGAGAGGTTTTTTGCTTGTTCAGTAATGAATCCCAAATTCTTTTTTACTTCCAATTCAATCCCTGCGATGTAAGCAGTCGGTGCATTTTGGAAGGAGTAAGTCAACTGCGCCGTGTTAAGAGAAACTGATTCAATGGCATTGGTAATGTCTTTGTAGAAACCCGCTACACTGATGATCTCTTCCGGCGTAGGATAAAATTCATAACGCAAATCATAATTATTGATAGTCGCCACTTTCAAATTAGGATTACCTGATAAGGCGGAAAGCGTGGCAAATTGATAGAAAGTAAACGGTACTTTTTCTCTAAACTCAGGACGGTTTAATGATTTACCGTAAGCCACACGTACCAATTGACGTTCTGTTATATTATAACTCAAATTGAGAGAAGGTAAAAAATAAGACGTGGTATTGTTGATGTTCAGAGGTTGATCTGAGTCTGATGTTGTTTTAATATTCTGCACGTTATTTTCATAACGCACACCTGTTAATAATTTAAACTTACTGAAAGCTAAATTCACAGATGCATAGAAGGCCGCCAGCTGATTATATCCTTTATAGGTATATGCTCCTTTTACATCTTCTGCTATGCTGAAGCCATTGGTAAATGAAACGTTACCCGGATCGAAGATGTTGCTTACGCCTTGGTATTGAATATTATTTTGATAATTAGGCGAACCAGGATTTTGAACGGTATAACCAAATACACGTGCCTTGAACTCTCTCGATTTCATTTCAAGAAAAGTACCTAAATTAAAATCAAGTGCTAATTTTTCATTGAACAGTTTAAATTTCTGTGTGAAGTTGGCGGTACCGACTACTCCGTTTTCTTTTAGGTTCTGATAAAACCTACTTGTGCCAGAATTGATATCACTCCCGCTGGTAGCGGCCTGTATCGTTTCAGTTCCATCAGATGCCACGTTATAAATCGCTCTGCGTTGATCCGGATCACTCTTCTTGGAAAGAGAATAACCCAATGTCCAATCGAAGAACGTATTTTTCTTTTCGTGTTTACCTGCCACTTGTGTCGTATAAATCGTACGAGACGTGTAACCAATGGTGTATTGTTTTCTGTATAAATTACCTTGAGCATCCGATAAGCCTCTGTCTACGGATTGATTGATGCCATTTTGGATAAAGAAATTTCTAAATTCAAAACGATGTCTTTCATTCAAAATTAAATTGAAGTTGGCAATGGCACCAAGTCTTGCCTGGTTGGTATATTCCTTTTCATTTCTGACACCAATCAAACCACTTTGATCAGAGTCCTGACGACGAATAGAAAAAGTAGTATTGACATTAGAATAGTTGAGCGACGTGATCACGCCCAGTTTTTTTCTGGCCACATCAAACACATTGGTATAGTTAAGTCCTATCCTAACATCCGGTGCTGCATTCTTCGTTTGTCTGGAAGAGGCAGTGTTATTGAATTTCTGACCATCTGCATCACTCAGGTTAGAATTGGCTTGAGAAGGAACGTTGGGTAATTTTCTTTCTCCACTATCAAATCCTAAAAAATCTGTCGGACTTTTATCCTTCGTGAAAGGAGAAAAAGTTGTTCCATTTCTGGAACCCAAAAGCAACCCTACGTTGAATGATTTCCTTGTCGGTGTCTTGGTATAGATCTTCACCAAACCACCGGCATAGTCACCCGGCAATTCCGGTGATGGTGTTTTATAAACTAAGATACGTTCAACTACAGCACTTGGCACCGCATCAAAAGAAAATGCTTTACGATCCGCTTCCAAACTTGGTGCTGTTACGTCATTTAACCAAACCGTATTGTATCGGTCGTTCAATCCACGAATCATGATGAACCGGTTATCAACCACCGACACACCTGGTATACGTTGTACAACCTGTGCTGCATCACGATCCTGTCCTTTGGCAATTTGCTCACTGGAAATACCGGAGACCACCTGATCCGCTTCTCTCATCTCTTGCACTACCGCAGCTTCCGATGCTTTTTCTTTTACACCGATTACCGTTACTTCCATCACATCGTTGGCATGATCTGTAGCCATGGTAATGGTGCCTAGATCGGTTACACCACCCACTGTGATCTTCACATCATGAATGATGCGGTCTTGGTAACCGAGGTATGCAATTTTAAAATTATACGTGCCTTCTGGAATATTTTCTATAATGAATGATCCGTCGATATCCGTCACTCCGCCAATGGCATTGTTATCAACGACAGACACTACAGCACCGATGAGAGCCTCCGCGTTTGTGGAATCGGAAGCGACACCTTTTAATGTTCCTTTTTGGGCATAAGCCGCCACCTGGAGGAATACCAATAAGCTGAAGAAGACTTTGTACATGTTTGAAAATAATGTTACCTGTTGTGGCAAAATTACACATGCCTTGTTACAACAACTTTATGAGAGTGTTAAGGTAATGTTACCGACTACAGATTTGATAACATGAAATTAACATAGCGAAGATTATGTTAACATTAAAAAAATATAACAGTGGGCAGTTGTCAGTGATCAGTAACTATTTTACAAACTGAGCATCTATAAATTATCCATTCAACATTTATTAAGGAGACACTTATCACACACAGTACTGATCACTGTCCACCGACAACTATTTATTTATGCATGCAATCCGGCTACTCCACCAGACACTACAAACTTCATTGCCTCTGAACTGGAAATCTTAAGGTGTTGTATGTCTTTCGTCGGAACCATGAATAAGTTTCCAGAGATATTATAAGAGTGAGGAAAATAAACGGCTGTATGTTCCAGCAGTCCCAAATCGTTTAAGTCTTCTCTGGTGATGAATCCGATCCGATAAAAATTCAATTGCGCATCTACCTTTACCAGTACAGGATGATCAAATTTCCTTTTCTCTCCTACAAAAGCATCCATGACATCTTTAGTAGACGAATACAAGAGATTGACCAAAGGGATACGCTTGATGGAACTTTCAAAAATAGTAATCAGCGATTTAGTTAAGAAATTAGAAGCGATATAGCCCAAGGTCAGAATAAAAGAAACCACAATCACTATGCCTACACCGGGATATAATGTGATTTGAAACAATCTCGGTACTACATTATCCAACCATAGAAACAAAGCGACAATGATATAAATCGTAATAGCGAATGGAGCAATCACAATTAATCCCTGTACAAAGTAACGCAATACCTTTCTCCACACTTTGTTTTTCATCTCTACAACGAGTTAATATATTCCTCCACTTGTTTCATCAGCCACATCGGAGTAGACGTAGCACCGCATATGCCTATGCGATCTCCAGCTTTAAACCAATCGCTGTCAATTTCTTTTTCATTCTCGACGAAATAACTTCTATCGTTTTCCAATTTGCAAACTCCATACAATGCTTTGCCATTGGAACTTTTCTTTCCGCTAACAAATAGAATGACATCGTTCTCTTTAGAAAATTTTTGAAGTTGTGGCTCTCTGTTAGAGACCTGACGGCAAATGCTGTCGTTGGCATCAAACGAATTGGTATCTCCATTTTGTGCCTTGATGCGTTCTTCGATCATGTCTTTCATTTTATAAAAGCCTTTGGTACTTTTTGTCGTCTGACTATAAAAGGAAACTGGTTTCGAAAAATCAATGTGATCAAGGTCTTCTTCTGTCGTCACGACGATTGCCTTCTCATTGGTCTGTCCTGTAAGCCCGATGACTTCTGCATGTCCTTGTTGACCGTAAATGATAATCTGTCCACCTTTTGCTTCTACATCATCAAAACTATTCTTGACTCTGTTCTGCAATTTCAACACCACGGGACAAGAGGCATCTACCAATTCAATATTGTTTTTCAATGCCAGGGCATACGTCTCCGGAGGTTCGCCGTGCGCGCGGATCAATACTTTACAATTGGAGAGTGCTTCCAGTTGTTCGCGGTCTATCACTTTCAATCCTTTTTTTGACAAGCGCTCCACTTCCATCGCATTGTGTACGATGTCTCCTAGGCAATACAATGGTTCGCCTGTAGCCATCTCGTCTTCGGCCATCTGTATGGCGAATTCAACGCCAAAGCAGTAACCCGAATTTTTATCAATACTTGTTTGCAGTGATTTTCCCATAATTTATGAGGGACGAGCGAGGAGGAACGAGGGACGGATTTCCTATTTTGAAAGAAACGACTTTTCGTTCCTCGTCCCTCCTCGCTCGTCCCTTTATTTAAAACCCTAACAACATCTTCGTGCTATACGTTCTCCAAAGGAAATGTAATCTCAATCATTTTGCTGACTGTCATATTCATGATCGCATCTACTTGCTCTTCAATCGTGACATAAGAGGTATCTATGATGACGGCATCTGCCGCTTTGACCAGAGGGCCTTCTTCTCTGGTGGTGTCCAGAAAATCTCTCTTGGTAATATTTTGTATGATGTCGTCCAGGTCGACTACTTGTTTTCTTTCGAGCAATTCTTGCTGACGACGGTAAGCCCTGATGTTGATATCAGCTGTCATGAATATTTTCAATTCTGCTTCAGGAAATACAGCCGTACCAATGTCTCTTCCATCCATCACCACACCTTTCTTCTTTCCCATCTTGCGTTGCAACGCGACCATGTGTTTTCGCACTGCCGGTAATGCACTGACTTCACTGACTTTATCAGAAATCTTCATCGAGCGAATTTCATCTTCTACATTCAACCCGTTGAGGTAAGTGTCAGAAGCTTTTTTCTTTTCGTTGAAGAGAAAGGTGACTTGTATTTTTTCCAAAGCCGTAGATACTGCTTTGGGATTGGTAAGATTGATGTAGTGATTCAAAAAATAAAGCGTAGCCGCTCTGTACATCGCTCCTGTATCAATGTACAAGTAACCCAGTTTAGAGGCGAGCAGTTTTGCTGTGGTACTTTTACCACAGGCAGAATAGCCGTCTATTGCAATGATTAACTTTTGCATGCTGTTTTAATTTCTCAACACCTCTAAAAAAATATGCCCCATTCGGGGGCATATACTCAGGAATATTTTCTATCTGTTATGTCCCTGTCTTGCTTTTTTTGCCGGCTGAGGGTGCCATGATTGATTTCTGTGACCAGAAGGAGCAGTGCAAGAAGCAGCGAAGATCAAAACGACGAACGATAAAGCGATCAATGATTTCATATGGCGTTTGTTTACGGTGGTAGATAATTGATAAGGATGAATGAATGGATCTAATCCTTACGGATGCCCGTGATGAGGCTTTTTGTTATGATGCGGACTAAATGGCTGGCTTTTTTCAGCCTTTTTTTCACGCAACCCTGCACAAGAACCCATGCCGATAACCAATAGCATGGACAATAGGATCACATAATTCATTCTCTTTTTCATATACGGAATCATCCTTAACAAGTATATTAAATAAGTGGTTAAAAAGTAAATTTTTGAGCCTAATTCTTCCTTACTGACCTTGTTTACCGGCAAGCAAATAGAGTACTGCCATGCGAATGGCCACTCCGTTTTCTACCTGGTCAAGAATAATGGAATGATGAGAATCTGCTACATCGCTGCTCAACTCCACGCCTCTGTTGATCGGCCCAGGATGCATGATGACTATTTCTTTATTTAAAGAATCCAGTAATTCTTTATTGATGCCATAGTACAAAGAATATTCCCGCAAGGAAGGGAAATATTTGATGGTCTGTCTTTCCAGCTGAATGCGCAAGACATTGGCCACATCACACCATTCAAGAGCTTTCCTCAGATCGTATTCTATCTTTACTCCCAATTCTCCAAGGTATTTGGGAATCAAAGTATTCGGACCGCAAACCATCACTTCTGCTCCAATTTTTTGCAGGGCGAAAATATTAGACAAAGCGACTCTTGAATGCAAGATGTCTCCGAAAATACAAACCTTTTTACCTGCTACCGCACCCAGTTTTTCACGGATCGAAAAGGCATCCAATAAAGCCTGCGTCGGATGTTCATGTGTACCGTCACCGGCATTGATGATCTTGGCGTCTACGTTACGGGCCAGGAAATGAGCCGCACCTACACTGGAATGTCTCAACACCACCATGTCGACTTTCATCGCCAGGATATTATTGACCGTATCCAATAACGTTTCTCCTTTCTTCACCGAACTGGAAGAAGAAGAAAAATTGACCACATCTGCGGATAATCTTTTTTCTGCCAATTCAAACGACAAGCGCGTGCGCGTGGAGTTTTCAAAAAACACATTGGCAATGGTGATGTCTCTTAGGGAAGGAACCTTCTTGATCGGGCGGTTGAGGACTTGTTTGAACTGATCTGCCGTTTCAAAAATAAGTTGTATATCCTCTTTTTTGAGTTCTTTTATTCCTAATAAATGCTTAACGCTCAGTTGACTTTGCATTTACTTTTTATCGTTGTTTGTGACTAACCAAATTTTATCTTCTGCCTTGTTCTGATCATTGAGCTCCACATGCACATGTTCACTGTCCAGGCAAATCACTTCTTTGCCTACATATTGTGCTTCGATAGGAAGGTCTCTGCTGAACTTACGATCAACAAGTGCCAGCAATTCCACGTCTTTCGGACGTCCGAAGGCCATCATGGCATCCAGCGCAGCACGCACGGTGCGGCCAGTATACAATACATCGTCTACCAGTATCACTCGCTTGTCTTCAATGATGAATGGGACAATTGTAGCATTGGCTTTCAGCGGAGCTTCTTTACGCCTGAAATCGTCTCTGTGAAACGTAACATCCAGGTGCCCGAAGTGTACCTTCTTCTTTAAGCTTTTTTCCAAAATGGATTTGATGCGCTCTCCGACAATCACTCCGCGCGGTTGAATGGCAAGGATCACCGACTCTTCAAAATGATCATGGTTCTCAATCAGTTGCTGGCACAATCGGTCGAGTGTGATTTGAAGAAGTTCGTTATCAAGAATAGAACGCTTAGACATGTTCGTTAAAATCTTACAAAAATAGAAAACTCCACGGGAGTATGAAACATTGAGGGAAATTATTGTTCCCCCGCCAGAGCCATAATAATGTCAAACTCTTCTCTTTTGACCGGTTGCACCGATAAGCGCATAAATTTCACCAAAGCCATTTGAGTCAATCGCTTATCTGCCTTCACCATTTCCAGTGTAACGGGATTTTTCAATTTTTTCACCGGTGCCACATCCACTACCGACCAATTGGTATCGTCGGTAGTAGGGTCCTGGTAAGCTTCACCCACTACTTTCGCTATGCCTACTATTTCTTTGCCTTCATTGCTGTGATAAAACAACAATAAATCTCCCTTTTTCATGGCTCTTAGGTTGTTTCTAGCCGCATAGTTTCTCACGCCTTCCCAAAAGGTCTTTTTCTCTTTCAACAATTGATCGAAGGAATATTTAAAAGGTTCTGATTTGATGAGCCAGTAGTTCATAGAAGAGTATTTTGATTTAAAGGTAGGAATAAAAATGTAAAATTTAGTGGACTGTAATTGCCGATGCTTCGGGATCAATGATCAGAAATTATGTCTTTTTAGTTAACAGTCCCATAGGGACTACATAACTGTAGAGCATTGTCATGCGGTCATTATTTTAAATCCCTTTAGGGATGACATCTTCTTGATAGAACGTCAATATTTATTATTTCCAATCTGATCAACGAAAATAATCCATTGCGTAACATGATTATTCGCCCATATCGTCCCTAAGGGACTTGTCATCCTGATGTCTCAATATAATTCAGATTCTAGGCGACTGATCACTGACAACTGTCCACTGACCACTCACTTGTACTTGGCTCACAAACTTCTTACTTTTACCCTTCAGCAAAATCAACGCATGTCCAGCAACTCAACTGTACTTTCTGTACTCAAGCTCACCGCTTCCATCATGGAACTGCACGAAGAAAACACGTTCAAAATACGTGCTTATCAAAACGCAGCCATTGCCATCGATAAAACGCCTTATCCGTTGGAAGAATTATCCGACGAGGATCTCTCCGCCCTACCAGACATAGGCACCAGCATGGGAAAGAAAATTCGAGAGATCATTGCGACAGGTAGTTTACAAGAGTTGAATGACTTATTAAAAACCACTCCGGCTGGTATCATCGAGTTGTTTGACCTACCGGGAATCGGACCAAAAAAAATCCGCACGCTTTGGAAAGAACTAGGCATTGAAAGTACCGCTCAATTGTTGGAAGCCTGCAACACCAACCAGATTGCCAATCAAAAAGGTTTCGGTGAAAAGACGCAGGAAAATCTTCGCAAGGCCATTCTCTTTCAACAGGAACACAGTAAAAAATTATTGATTCACGAAGCACAACAAAAAGGGCAGGAAGTATTGTCTGCCTTAGAAGCGCTAATTAACAATGCCTCCATCAGCTGGTGCGGAGAATTGTACCAGCAGGCCGAAATTGTTTCGTCGTTAGATTTTATCGTAGCTACCGATCACACCGTTACTACACTCAATAGCATCAGAGCCAAATTCCCCGCCGATTGGGACATGGCAGCAAGTACACCTTTTACCTTAAGAGGAAATGAAAAAACAACCGGCATGCCTTTGACCATCCGTACCTGTTCTCTTTCTTCTTTCGAATCACAACGACTACTCTTCTCTGCAGAGAACAATCACCTGCGTCATGCCGTTTCTGATAAAGAAACTTTTCTCGATGTATGTACCAACCATCCAGCGCAAACAGAAAAAGAATTGTACACAACCGCAGGCTCAACATTCATTCCTGCTGAATGCCGCGTAGGACATGTGGAATGGGAGCTCGCACAAGAACAAAAAATCGATCAGCTCATTACTTACAAAGACCTGAAAGGTATTTTTCATAACCACAGTACTTACAGCGATGGCATTCACACCTTAGAAGAAATGGCGCAAGCCAGCATCGATCAGGGTTGGCAGTACTTCGGTATCGCGGACCATTCACAAACGGCATTTTATGCGAATGGCTTAAAAGAAGATCGTGTCTTGCAACAATTTGCAGAGATCGATCAGCTCAATAAAAAATTGGCGCCCTTCACCATCTTCAAAGGGATAGAATCGGACATCCTCAACGATGGCGCCCTGGATTATGAAGATCACTTGCTAAAGCAATTTGACTACGTGGTAGCCTCCGTTCATTCCAATTTAAAAATGGACGAAGAAAAAGCCATGAGCCGTTTGATCAAAGCCATTGAAAATCCATACACCACCATGCTTGGTCACATGACCGGTCGTCTGCTGTTGCGCCGTGAAGGTTATCCGCTCAATACGTATAAAATTATTGACGCCTGTGCAGCGAATAAAGTCATCATAGAATTAAATGCCAATCCGCATCGACTGGACATCGATTGGAGGTATTTATACTACGCAGAAGAAAAAGGCGTCATGATCAGTATCAATCCGGATGCACACGAACAAGCAGGTGTATTGGATACGCATTACGGTGTCATTGCCGGTAGGAAAGGAGGACTGCTTGTTTCTTCTACCTTCAATACCTTATCGTTAGAAGAAATCAAACAATATTTTACGACTAACAAAAAATAAACGTGAAGAAAATTCTCATCATCCGTTTTTCCTCCATTGGAGATATCGTATTAACAACTCCCGTTATTCGTTGCCTGAAAAAACAATTGGGATACGAAGTACATTTTTGCACCAAAGAGAATTATAAAAATATTTTATCGCACAATCCTTATGTAGATAAAGTACAAGTACTCAAAGACAGCATTCCAGAACTGATCAAAGAATTAAAAAAAGAAAATTACGATTACATCATCGACCTACATCACAACCTGAGAACACTACGAGTGAAGCGTGCCTTGAAAGCACCTGCTTATTATAGTTTCAATAAAGCGAACATTGAAAAATGGTTGATGGTACAGTTTAAAATAAACCGTCTACCTGCTATACACATCGTCGACCGCTACATGCAAACGGTTGCTCCACTTGGCGTAGAAAACGACAACGAAGGATTGGATTATTTTATTCCGGAAAAAGACAAAGTGATCTTAAGCAGCTCCGGAGATTTTAGCAACGGAACTTACATTGCCATCGCTATCGGTGCACAACATTATACCAAACGATTGCCGTTGCATAAACTCATTGAATTGTGCGCCAATATTTCTTCACCGATTGTTTTATTGGGAGGAAAAGAAGATGCTGATACTGCCGAAAAAATCATGGCCGCATTACCTCACAGAAAAGATATTTTTCAGGGTTGTGGATCTTTCAACCTCAACCAATCTGCCTCCCTCGTTAAACAAGCCAGAGCCGTGATATCCCACGACACGGGTCTGATGCACATTGCGGCCGCTTTCAAAAAAGAGATCTGGAGTATTTGGGGGAATACCATTCCTGGTTTTGGCATGTACCCTTATCAAACACATCACCACGTCATCGAGAGAAATAATTTATCCTGCAGACCTTGTTCTAAAATAGGATATCAGCATTGCCCTAAAAAACATTTCAAGTGCATGGAAGAACAGGACTTGAGTTTTGCGAAGGAACTATAATTTTTTATTTCACTATCTGCGTTAGGGATTGAGCCATTGTTTGAGCTCTTCACGCTTTTTCAGCGTGAAAGCGAGTGGCGAAAGCCCGGCCCGAAGGGAACGCCCATCTTTAAATACCATCACTCTCTTGTTAAATAAAAACGCCCTTAACCTTTTATGAGATTAAGGGTGTCCAATGAATTAACATACTTATTATTGCACAATAATCTTCCTCGACAAAATCATTGCATCACCTTGTTTGGCATACACGATGTACATACCCGGTTTCAACTGACTGATGTCGATTGTTTCCTGTTGAGAAGAAGATGTTATCGTATAAGATTGTTGTATGTGTTCCACACCTAATACATCCATGACCGATACATCCATCTGACCAGAAGGAAGACTCTGCATGGACACATTCAGTTGATCCTGCGCGGGATTGGGACTTATGATGAAATTTTGTTCCATCGCATTTTGTACGCTTGTCACTAAACCACAATTGTACACATCCCTGCGCATGAGGTTATCAATGTAATAAGTATCGTTCGTATACGTATTCGGATCAAACAAAATCGTAAACTGATCAATAGTGGTTGGATCTGTCCCTAAATCTGGTCTTGTCAACAAGGTAAACTTAATTCGTTCCCACTGATTTTGCACGGTTGTTTTTCCTTGGAAAATCGCTCTTCGTCCTGAAGGATAAGCGGAAGATGCTTTTGCTTTATTTTCAAATTGCCAATTGATAATGGTACCAACGGGTGCAGCGGTATACATGTCCATAAACAAGACATCATGGCCGTTTTCATAATCAGTAGAGGTTGGCAGAAAGTTGACATCGTATTTCAACGCATCGTATTGCTCGTAACTGTTTCTTTGGTAAAGACAAACAGTAGAAGAGCTATTGACACTATTCGCCAACGGATTACTAGAAGATCCATTGTAAGCTACGCCCGTAGTGGCCGTAGAATACGACAGCAATTGATTGGATTCAAAATCATCAAAGTACAAATCACAACCATTGGGAATCACACTGACTGTTTTATAAATCGTATACGCCGCGCAAGGATTTTTTACTACTGCTACTGAAACATCACCACCTGTCGTTCCCCATTGCACATTGATCGTATTCGTCCCCTGACCGCTTACGATCGTCGCACCAGACGGTACGGCCCATGTGTATGAATCTGCTGATCCATTGGTGACAGAGTATGTATACGTTTGATTGGCGAATGCTTTTGTGGTACCGGTGATATGAAGGGTATTGACATTGTTGTAAACACGCACATAATCCACTTCCATCGTTTGCGGAAAAACAGTAGACGCATTCGGATCACCTCCAAAGTTACCGCCCACTGCAAGATTCAAAATGATAAAGAAGTCTTTATCAAATGGCCAGTTAGATGTGCCAAGATCTGTCTTTGTCACCGTATAATAGTTGACATCATCAATGTACCAGCTGATGGTATCCGGCTTCCATTCCACGGCATAAATATGAAAGTCTAAAGATAAATCAACGCTACCTGAATACGTACCTCCTTTGTATTTGTGTCCGGCACCTGCATCTGTACCATAGTGTATCGTTCCGTAATCTGTTGTAGGATCACTTCCCTTTTCTTCCATGATATCGATCTCTCCGCTTTGAGGCCAGCTTCCATAATATGAATCTTCCGGCATCATCCAGAAGGCAGGCCACAAACCTTGTGTAGAGGGAAGCTTTATTCTGGCTTCCATTCTTCCATAAGTAAAATGTTGTTTACCGTACGTATTTATTTTTGCCGAGGTATAATGCTCGGTTTGATAATCTTCTTTCAGCGCAGTGATGACCAGATTACCGCTAGAAAGGCCAATGTTTTGTGATCTACTGGTATAGTTTTCTAATTCGTTGTTGCCATATCCTCCGCCTCCGGTATCATAGTTCCAATCTGCTGTATTAAGAGTTGCCTGATTAAACTCATCCGACCAAACCAAAGTCGGACATTGTTGCGCCATAACCGCATAAGGCATGACCGCACACAATACAATAAGTAGGATTGATCGGATAGCGACGAGTGTCAATTGTATCATAGTAAGTTTTTTAACTAAAATTAATTTTCAACTATTGGGATCCTCTTCTGCAACGCTTGTTGTATATACGGTAAATCGCAAGAAGTGATGCTATAAAATGTCAAAAGGTCTTGTCCAATCGCGCAATCAACGCAATTAGACAAGACCTTTTGAAAATGAACGAGAGGGAAACTTATATTTTCGTAACTCCTACCGCGTTTAATCCTTTTTTACCTTCTGTTACTTCAAAGCTAACTTTGTCATCTTTAGTTACAGGACCTTTTAACCCTGAAACATGTACGAAGTATTCTTTTTGGGTACCGTCTTCCAGCACAAAACCATACCCTTTTGATTCATTAAAGAATTTGATTACACCTGTTTGCATAATATTATAATTAGTATTCTACCTACTTAATTTATAAAAAAAATAAAGGTGGTAAAAGTTTTTAAGCTAATTATTTCAAATGATCCCGAAAAATCCATAAAAAAGGGACGAGGAACGACTATTTGATGAATCCTTCCTCCTGGTTCGTTCCTCGTCCTGTAATTCTATTTCAAAAGGTAGTTTTTTAGGTCTGCAAACTGATTGCCCATAGGCACAGAGATCTTCTTCAATTTACCCGCCGCTTGCAAGCTCTCAGGAATTTCAATGTTCTTTCCAATGACATCGTTTACGACTTCAATGAATTTAGCAGGATGAGCAGTCGACAGGAAAATACCTGTGACATCTTTTCCTGCATTCTCGTTCATGTAAGCACGCAAACCAAGATATGCAACCGCAGTATGAGGATCTAAAACATATCCCGTCGCATCGTATACTTTCTTGATGATTTCTTCTGTTTGTTCGTCCGTAAAATATTTACCGGTAATGTCCGCACGGATGGCCTTGATGTCTTCGTTGTAGAAAGCTACCAAACGCTGGTAGTTACTAGGATTTCCGACGTCCATGGCATTAGAGATCGTTCTTACAGAAGGACGCGGATTAAATACACCCGATGCAAGGTAATCCGGAATGACATTGTTGGCATTGGTTGTCGCTACGAAATGTGCAATCGGTAAACCCATGCGTTTCGCAATCAAACCGCCGCATAAGTTTCCAAAGTTTCCACTCGGCACACTGAACACCACGTCTTTATTGAACTTCTTCACTTGTGCATAAGCATAGAAATAATAAAACGACTGTGGAATCAAGCGACTGATGTTAATGGAATTCGCAGAACTCAAATTGAATTTCACATTCAACTCTTCATCCAGAAACGCTTCTTTCACCATGCGTTGACAATCGTCAAACGTGCCTTGTACTTCTAATGCCGTGATGTTGCCACCCAATGTTGTCAATTGTTTTTCCTGCAGGTCACTCACTTTACCACTCGGATATAAAATGGTCACATGAATACCAGGCATATTATAAAAGCCTTGTGCCACGGCACCTCCCGTATCACCGGAAGTAGCAACAAGAATATTGATATCTTTTTTGTCTTTGGCTAAGTAATAAGACATGACACGTGACATGAAGCGCGCACCGAAATCTTTGAATGCCAAAGAAGGTCCGTGAAACAATTCCAACACGTACATATTATCCTGTACTTTCACTACCGGTGCATCGAAAGAGATGACATCATCAATGATTGTCTTCAAATCTGTTGCAGGTATATCATCTCCCAATAAGGCATTCGAAACTTCAAATGCAATTTCAGCAAACGACTTTTGTTCGATCGTATCAAAAAACGATTGAGGTAAAGTAGGAATCTCCAATGGCATGTATAATCCATTGTCCGGAGGTAATCCTTTGAACAAAGCTTCTTTGAAGGAAACCTCAGGCACTGATTTTTTTGTACTGTATAATCTCATTGATTTATTAAACTATTACTGATCTTCTATTATATTATATTATCCTATCACTAAAGGTCCTTGGTGATTGACTTCAGAAACATACGTCTCCGAACCGATACCAATTTTCGCAAAGGCCGCAGCCATCGCGTCAGCAATATTATTTGCTTTGTCTAAAGAATCACTCAACGCAAAGATAGACGGCCCGGAGCCTGAAATGCCCGCGCCTATTGCACCTGCATTCAAGGCACTTTCTTTCACGCTGTAAAAACCAGGAATCAATTCTGCGCGCACCGGTTCTACGATCACGTCTTGCATCGAACGACCGATCAAACCAAAATCTGATTTCATCAAACCTACTACCAATCCGGCTACGTTGCCCCATTGGATCACTGCATCTTTCAAACTGACTTCTTTTCGCAATATATTGCGCGCATCTTTCGTCTGCACTTCGATGTGTGGATGTACCAAACTGCAGTACATGCCATCCGGTGTATTGATGCGAACGATCTCTAATGGATCATAACTTCTTACCAATACAAAGCCTCCGTACAAACAAGGAGCTACATTATCTGCATGTGCAGCACCGCAAGCAATCAACTCTCCTTCCATTGCGAAAGGAAGCATTTCTTCTACGGTTTTATTTAAGCCTAATAATTTATCAACCGCAAATACACCCGCTACAGAACTCGCAGCACTAGAACCCAAGCCGCTGCCCAATGGCATGTGCTTGAACAATTCGATTTCTAATCCTTGCTTAATATTGTATTTCTCCAAATACTTAATAATCGGAATACTTACTGTATTAAAATTCGGATCAAGTGTTAAACGTCCGCCATCACCATGTATCGCTTTGATCACGATTTTATCGGTATTGGTTTTACGCAAAACAATTTCATCACCCGGGTGATTGACGGCAAAACCCAGCACGTCAAAACCACAAGTCACATTGGCCACCGTTGCCGGCGCAAACACGCGTATCGAATCCGATCCCGCCATGATACTAACCTTTTAAATAATTACTGATGCTGATGATCTCAGCGAATACTCCTGCTGCTGTTACTTCTGCTCCTGCGCCTGGACCTTTGATCACCAAGGGTCTTTCTTTGTAACGCTCTGTCGTGAAAGCAATCATATTGTCGCTTCCTGACAAAGAATAAAAAGCATGATTCGAATCTACACTTGCCAATCCTACACTTGCTTTTCCATTGTCAAACTTCGCAATGAAACGCAATACCTTTCCTTTCTTATCGGCATCGTCACGCAACTTGGCAAACACCTGGTTATTTTTCTCCAACTCTACAAAGAAGGCATCTACTGTTTTTGCTTTGCGACAGGACTCAGGTAAAATATTTTCTACTTGTACATCGTCAAACTCCAACTCTGCTCCGGCTTCTCTTGCCAGAATCAAAATCTTGCGTGCCACATCCATTCCGTTCAAATCATCGCGAGGATCGGGTTCGGTGAATCCCTTTTCTTTCGCCTCTTTCACCACGTCACTGAATTTCTTATCGCCTTTGAATGTATTGAAAATGTAAGACAAGGTACCAGACAATATTCCTTCTATGGTAAGAATACGATCTCCGCTGTATTTTAAATCCTTCAACGTGTTGATCACCGGCAAGCCAGCGCCTACGTTGGTTTCATACATGAACTTCACACCCGAACTAAAAGCTGTTTGGTGAAGTTTGGTATAATTTTTAAACGGACCTGAATTGGCCAGTTTATTAGGAGTCACAATGGAAATTCTGTTTTGCAACAATTCATCATAGAATGCTACCACTTCTTTACTCGATGTGTTGTCAACAAAAACAGTGTTCGGCAAGTTCAATGCTTTCATCTTCTCTACAAAAGTAGAAAGATTAGACTTCACACCTTGTTCTTCTATTTTATTGGCATAAGAAGATAATGCAATACCGTTATCAGCAATCAACATTTTCTTGGTATTGGCCAATCCGATCACATTGATCTTCAAGTGCAATTCCTTTTGCAAATACGATTGCTGTTTCTGGATCTGCTTCAGCAACGTCGCGCCAATCAAGCCCAAACCAACGACAAACAAGTTGACTGTTTTTGTATCAGACAAGAAGAACGATTGGTGAATCGCGTTCAATGCTTTCGACAAATCATTTTTCTCAATGACGACAGACAAGTTCAATTCGGAAGAACCTTGTGCGATCGCCACCACGTTCACATTGTTTTTGCCCATGGAGTTGAACAATTTCGCAGAGATGCCAGGCGTCTTGCGCATGTTATCGCCAATGATGGCCAACACGGCTAAATTGTTGCGCAGGATAGCTGGTTCGATTTTTTTCGAAGCCACTTCCACAGCAAATTCTTCATCAATAGCCGTCTTTGCTTTTTGTGCTTCTTTACCATCCACAACTAAACAAATAGAATGTTCGGAAGAAGCTTGTGTGATCAGGATCACATTTATTTTATAACGGGCCAGTGCCGTAAACAAACGTGCGGAAACACCCGCCACGCCTACCATACCGCTACCTTGCAAAGTTACGAGTGTAATATTTTCAATGGAAGTGATTCCCTTGATCATGAAATCTGTTTCTTTCGATTTCTCACTGATCACGGTTCCTTCAAACGTTGGATTGAACGTATTCTTGATCCAGATCGGAATTTTCTTCGCGAAAGCAGGAGCAAGCGTCGGAGGATAAATAACTTTCGCTCCGAAATGTGACATTTCCATCGCTTCTACATAAGAAATGGAAGGCAAGGTGAATGCAGATTTTACTTTTCTCGGATCTGCGGTCATCATACCGTCGACATCTGTCCATATTTCTATGTCTTCTGCATCCAGCGCCGCACCAAAGATAGAGGCGGTATAGTCAGAGCCACCTCTTCCTAACGTAGTTGTTTCATTTTTATCCGTAGAACCGATGAATCCGGTGGTTACAATATTTCCTTTAGCTTGTTCAACAAACACCTGAATATTTTTATGCGTCAACTTCACGTTCACTTTTGCAGAACCGAAATCGCCGTCTGTTTTCACTACTTCACGTGCATCCAAATGTACGGTCTTAATACCTGACTGCTTCATGTATTCCGCAACGATGTATGAAGACAAGCGTTCGCCGAAACTCTGCAACAAGTCAAGGGTACGTGGAGATAGTTCTTTCAACAAATAAATACCATGCAACAAATCTTCCAATTCGTTGAAGTGTACTTTCACCTGAGCAATCACTTTGCTTTGTGATTTAATATCAATCAGTGCTTTTACTGTATTGCTGTGTTTTTGCTCGATCTCTTTCAACAAGGATTTGTATGAATCGTCTGTCAGAGCAGCTTTCGTTCCCAGTTCAATCAACTGATTGGTCACGCCAGACATTGCAGAAAAAACAACCACATACCTTTTCTTGTACGTTTTCAGGATCTCAACAACCTTGCGGATGTTGTCAACTGATCCCACGGAGGTGCCTCCAAATTTCAAAACCTTCATAAACTTGCTTGGGCCTTATGTATAGTAAATAGCAGGCAAAAATAGAGCTTCTCGGGTGTTTTTCATACAATTTCACGATTTATATTGGCAGCGTGAAGAACGACAACACGGAACTTTTCCTCGCCGATCCTTGTCTCATCAGGCAGAGAGCCGACAGAGTTGATCAAAATAAACTGTCTCAATGCTTTGAGTATTTCTCAAAAACAGCTATCTTTCGTCCCTATTTTAAGTCAATGACTGTGAACAATACATATTCTCATTTGTCAAGAATCATCCCCAGATTCTTACCTAGGCCCTAGGCCGCACTGTCATTGTGCTAGCCTACGGAGCTAGTATTCCTATCCCAAAAATTACCATCATTCTCATTTAATTATTCTGTTGCTATCTATACCTGTGTTTCAGGTTTCAGAATGGAAGAATTCAAAGTTCAAGTTGCCAACGAAGGGCACAAGCATTTGGCGGAAGCCATTTGCAAAGAAATGGAAGAAAGCGCGAAAGCCCGTGGAACCGGCATTGCCAAGCGTAATCCTGATTACATCCGTCAAAAGATGGAAGAAGGAAAAGCAATCATTGCCACCACGAAAGACGGCGAATTCGCAGGCTTTTGCTACCTGGAAACCTGGGGACACGGGAAGTATGTGTCCAATTCAGGACTCATCGTTGCGCCTCAATTCCGTAAAAGCGGATTGGCTACGAAGATAAAAATCAAAGCCTTTAACTATACGCGGAAAACATATCCTGACGCCAAACTATTCGGATTGACAACCAGCGCAGCCGTGATGAAGATCAATTCTGAACTGGGTTATCGTCCTGTTCACTTCACAGAGTTAACAGATGATGATCAATTCTGGAAAGGCTGTTCAAGTTGCGTGAATTATAGCATATTGCAGAGCAAAGACCGCAAGCTTTGTTTGTGTACCGGCATGTTATATGATCCGGTAGAAAAGAAAGAAAAGAAATGGGACTTCATCAAAAAGTCAAAAGTATGGGAACGCCTGCAACGCATCAAAGACGTGGTCTTGCTGAAACCCTTGCTTAAAAAAATAGTAGATGCAAGTCTGTACATTAAAGGATTATTCAAATTAAAATACCAATAGTAATGAGTAACAAAGTTGTTTTAGCCTTCAGTGGTGGATTGGACACTACATACTGCGTAAAGTATTTGTCAGATGAAAAAGGCATGGAAGTGCATACTGCCATTGTCAATACTGGCGGCTTCTCTGAAGCAGAACTAAAAAACATCGAAAAGAAAGCCTATGAATTGGGCGTGAAGTCCCACACGACGTTAGATATCATCGATAAATACTACGACGAGTGTGTAAAGTATTTGGTATACGGCAACGTATTAAAAAATAACACTTACCCTCTTTCTGTAAGTGCAGAACGTGTGTTTCAGGCATTGGCCATTGCAGAACACTGCAAGAAAATCGGTGCTACCGCTGTAGCACACGGAAGTACCGGTGCAGGAAACGATCAGGTGCGTTTCGACATGGTGTTTAATATTTTGATTCCTAACGTAGAAATCATCACGCCGATTCGTGATTTGAAATTATCACGCGAAGCAGAAATTGAATATTTAAAAGCCAAAGGCGTAGTGCGCGACTGGACAAAAGCGCAATACTCCATCAACGTAGGCATCTGGGGAACCAGTGTAGGCGGCAAGGAGACATTGACATCCGATCAATACTTACCTGAATCTGCTTTCCCTACTCAGGTTTCTAAAACCGGTGAAGAAGAAGTGGAACTGACATTTGAAAAAGGCGAATTGGTTGGCATCAACGGAAAAAAATTAAAGCCGGTAGTCGCTATACAAGAACTCAATAAGATCGTTGCTCCTTATGGCATTGGTCGTGACATACACGTGGGCGATACCATCATCGGTATCAAAGGTCGCGTAGGCTTCGAAGCTGCAGCTCCTTTGGTGATCATCAAAGCGCATCATACCTTAGAAAAACATACGTTGACGAAATGGCAAATGTATTGGAAAGAACAATTGTCAGGGTGGTACGGCAACTTCGTACACGAAGGACAGTTCTTAGATCCAGTGATGAGGAACATTGAAACCTTCCTTTCCGAAACACAAGTGAATGTAAGCGGCAAAGTAAAAGTATACCTTGCTCCTTATCGTTTCCATGTAGTCGGTATTGAATCGAAACACGATTTGATGTCTTCCAAATTCGGAAGTTACGGAGAGATGAACAACGCATGGTCAGGCGACGATGTGAAAGGCTTCTCCAAAATATTTGGCAATCAAACGATGATCTACCATAAAGTGAACAGTGAGCAGTAGTCTGTGAACTGTTTATAGCTAGTATTAAATCGCTTGTCCCGTCAGGGACAACATAACTGTAGCTCATAAATTAACACACGACGATTCAAGTCCCTTTAGGGACGAAATAATTTTAGTTATGAAAAAGATAAAAGTAGGAGTCATAGGCGGCGCAGGATATACAGGAGGTGAATTGCTTCGCTTGCTGGTGAATCATCCTGACGTTGAAGTGTATTTTGTACACAGCAACAGCAATGCCGGCAATCCTTTACATAAAGTACATTCTGATTTATTAGGCAGCACCGATCTTTTATTTACGGATCAATTAAAAGAAGATGCCGATGTCATCTTCCTTTGCCTGGGTCACGGTGACGCTGCGAAATTTCTACAAGCCAATCCTCAATTGCTAAAAACGAAAATCATTGACTTGAGTCACGATTTTCGTTTGAACAAAGAAGGAAACGACTTTGTATACGGCTTACCCGAATTACAAAAAGATAAAATTGCCAAAGCTCAACACATCGCCAATCCAGGTTGCTTTGCAACATGTATACAATTGGCATTGCTTCCATTAGCGAAAGCAAACTTACTGAACGATGAGGTTCACATCTCTGCGATCACGGGTTCTACCGGCGCGGGACAAAGCTTGAGTACTACGTCTCACTTCAGTTGGAGAAACAGCAACATGTCGGTATACAAAGCGTTCACTCACCAACATTTGAAAGAGATTGGTCAGAGTTTAAAAAGCCTACAACCTTCACACGGAAAAAAAATTAACTTCATTCCTTACCGCGGTGATTTCACGCGTGGCATCATCGCTTCCGTATACATCAAATGTGACTTAAGCCAGGAAGAAGCAGACAAGCTGTACAGGAACTATTACAAAGATGCTGCCTTCACACATGTTGCATCTGAGAACATTGACCTGAAACAAGTCGTGAATACCAACAATGCTTTTGTTTACGTAGAAAAACACGAAGACACGTTATTGATCATCAGCATCATTGACAACTTGTTGAAAGGCGCTTCAGGACAAGCCGTACAGAACATGAACATCATGTTCTGTCTGGACGAAAAAGCAGGATTGAAATTAAAAGCCAACGCATTCTAAAATAGTGAACAGTAATCAGTTTAAAACTGATCGCTTCTGATCACTAACAACTATTATAACTATGAAAAATTTTGACGTATATCCTCTCTTCAATATAGAGCCTGTTAAAGCTCAAGGTTCTTACTTGTGGGACAAAAGCGGTGTGCAGTACCTAGACCTTTACGGTGGTCATGCCGTTATTTCCATTGGACATTCACATCCTCATTATGTACAGAAGATCTCTGACCAATTGAATAAAATTGGTTTCTATTCCAACTCTGTCTTGATTTCTTTGCAAGAAGAACTCGCAGACAAACTCGGCAAGCTGTGTGGTCACGACGATTACCAATTGTTCTTGTGTAACTCCGGAGCAGAAGCCAACGAAAACGCATTGAAGCTTGCTTCCTTTCACAACGGGAAAAAGAAAGTGATCTCATTCAAAAAAGGTTTTCACGGAAGAACATCTTTAGCCGTAGCCGTAACTGACAATCCCTCTATCGTAGCTCCTGTAAATGCTACAGAGAATGCACTCATCCTTCCATGGAACGATGAACAAGCATTGGATAATGCCTTCAAGACAGAAGAAATTTCTTCTGTCATCATTGAAGGCATTCAAGGTGTAGGTGGTGTGCATCTCGCTTCTGAATCTTTCCTTAAAAAAATACGCACACTGTGTGACGAGAACAACGCCGTATACATTGCCGATTCTGTGCAGTGCGGTTACGGTCGCAGTGGTAAATTTTACTCGCATGATTTTGCAGGCGTAAGCGCTGACATCTATACCATGGCGAAAGGCATGGGCAATGGGTTTCCTGTCGGTGGTATTGCTATCGCTCCACACATCAAACCCAAACATGGTTTGCTCGGAACAACGTTTGGCGGTAATCATCTGGCCTGTGCTGCAGCTATCGCCGTGTTGGATGTCATCGCTCAGGATAAGTTGATAGCGAATGCTGCAACGATGGGAAATTACCTCATGGCATCATGCAAAGGCATCGAAGGAGTGAAAGAAGTCCGCGGTCGTGGATTGATGGTAGGTTTGGAATTAGAAATTCCTTGCGCCGGAATTCGTAATGCTTTATTGGAAGAACATAAAATGTTTACCGGATCTTCTTCCGATAAAAATACCATTCGCATCCTTCCTGCATTAAATATTGGAAAATCAGAAATTGATCAGTTTTTAGGCGCCTTCAAATCCGTGCTGTCAAAGGCACTCATCAGCTAGATGAAAAAGTACGTTTTATTTTTTCTCCTGTCTTTAATAGGCAACCTCTCCTACTCACAAGAAAGTGATACGACAGGTCATTGGGTGAAATTGAAACGTGACTTTAAAAATACCAAAGATGATGCTGGCTTTTGTAAGCTACACAGCAGTCATCCTTATGTTGTAGATCAAATCTCTTCCGCCTACTACCTGGATGCGCACCTTTACGATTCATTGAAGAACATTCATGTTGGAGATGTTACCGGTCCTTTCACTTCCAACACCTGGTTGAATGAAAGCACGGATGCGGAAAAAAACATGTTCGTCCTCAAGTTGGTAAAAGTCGATAGTTGTTTCGAAGTCAAGGCCAGTCACATCTTATTTGAAGGAACCAATTACACGCAAAGAGAACACAACCGTCACGTCGCGGATTCCTTACTACAAAAAATACAAGGTGGCGTCACTTTCGAAAGTGTAGCAAAAAAATACGGTCACGACGGTACAGAATTCGCTGGCGGTGATTTAGGATGGTTCAAACAAGGCAGCATGGTCAAAGCATTCGATGCTGCTTGCTTCAATGCAAAGAAAGGAGATTTATTCATCGTCGAAACTCCTTTCGGCTTGCACATTGTTAAAATCACAGCAGATAAAAGAATTCGTGTCTGCCAATATTATATTGTTCCTGTAGTGAAAACAAAAATTTAAATACCAATGAAAAATTTCATCTCTATTAAAGATGTCTCTGATATTTCTGCTCTGGTAAAAGAATCACTGGAGTTGAAAAAAAATCCTTTTGCGTTCAGTGAGTTAGGGAAAAACAAAACACTCGGTTTGATTTTTTTGAATCCAAGTTTGCGTACGCGCCTCAGCACGCAGAAAGCCGCATTAAACCTTGGCATGAACGTGATGGTAATGAACATGGACAAAGAAGGCTGGGCATTGGAAACACAAGATGGTGTGATCATGAATCACAATACCGTCGAGCACATACGTGAAGCAGCAGCCGTGATGGGAGAATATTGCGACATCATCGGTGTACGTTCTTTTCCAAGATTAGTAGATCAACACGAAGATTATTCTGAAGACTTCTTTAATAAATTCATCAAATACTCCGGCGTACCGATTGTAAGTTTGGAAAGTGCGACATTGCATCCTCTTCAATCATTAGCAGATTTGGTGACGATTGAAGAAACCAAAACAAAAACTAGACCTAAAGTAGTTTTGACCTGGGCACCACACATCAAAGCCTTGCCACAAGCTGTTGCCAATTCTTTTGCAGAGTGGATGGTAAACTCAGATGTAGAGTTTGTAATTACCCATCCGGAAGGATATAATTTGGCAAAAGAATTTACAGGGAATGCCACGATAGAATACAATCAAGACAAAGCACTAGCCGGTGCCGATTATATTTACATTAAGAACTGGTCTTCTTATGATGATTATGGAAAAGTATTATCCATGGACAGTCACTGGATGCTCACGAATGAAAAATTAAAACTGACCAACAATGCGCAGGTGATGCACTGTTTACCAGTACGTCGCGGCATTGAATTATCAGATGAAATATTAGACGGTCCCAATTCTCTGGTAATACAGGAAGCATCCAACCGAGTATGGGCAGCACAAGCCGTATTGAAACAAATGCTGGAAACCAATTTTAAGTAACATGGAAGAATTAGTCGTCATAAAAGTAGGAGGCAACATCATCGATAACGAGGATGCGTTAAAATCTTTCTTGACAGATTTTTCTGCAATCAATAAACATAAGATACTGATTCATGGTGGCGGAAAAATTGCCACCGAAATCAGCAAAGGATTAGGCATTGAAGCACAAATGGTGGAAGGCAGAAGAATTACAGATGCTGAAACCTTAAAAATAGTAACGATGGTATACGGTGGTTTGATCAATAAAAACATCGTGGCTTCTTTACAAACTAAAAAATGCAATGCCATTGGATTAACAGGCGCAGACGGCGCAGTAGTCGTGGCCAACAAGCGACCCATCAAAAACGGTATCGACTACGGTTATGTAGGAGATATCAAGGAAGTGAAATCGTCTGTATTGACCACACTGATCAACGCAGGCTTTACTCCCATTATCGCACCACTCAGTGTAGATGAAAACGGCAGCTTATTGAATACGAATGCAGATACCATGGCTTCAGAAATAGCCTGTGCCATGAGCAAGCAATACAAAGTAAGTTTGGTCTACTGCTTCGAACTGCAAGGTGTGCTGAGAGATTTTGAAGATAAAAATTCTGTCATCAACGAAATCAATCCAGGCACATACAATCAGTTAAAAGAAGAAGGCGTCATTTCAAAAGGTATGATCCCCAAACTGGACAATGCTTTTGACGCCATCAACAAAGGAGTTGACGCTGTGATCATCGCGCATGCAGATCATTTATTAGCCATCATTAACGAACAGAAAAAGTTAGGCACTGTATTGAAAAAATAACAGACTTAACATAAACGACAATTTTTATGGACATTCAGAAATTAAAATCAGATGCCATCGAACTGTTAAAGAATTTGATTCGTACCGAATCATACAGCAAGCAGGAAGATAAAACAGCAGAGATCATCAACACCTTCATCAACGAGCGTGGCGTGCCTACGCACCGTTTGAAGAATAATGTGTGGGCCTTCAACAAACATTACGATGCGAAGAAGCCAACCATCTTGTTAAACTCACATCACGATACGGTTAATCCAAATCCTGGTTATACAAACGATCCATTCGATCCATTTGTAAAAGATGGCAAGCTATTCGGATTAGGTAGCAACGATGCAGGCGGATGCCTGGTATCTTTGATTTCTACTTTCCTTTATTTCTACGATAAAGAAAACTTGAATTACAATTTCGTCATTGCTGCCACAGCGGAAGAAGAAATTTCCGGCTTCAACGGATTGGAATTGGTGTACCCTGAATTAGGTCCGATTGATTTCGCCATTGTTGGAGAACCAACCTTGATGGACATCGCCGTAGCAGAAAAAGGCTTGATGGTATTGGACTGCACGGCCAGAGGCAAGGCAGGACATGCCGCACGTGAAGAAGGAGACAATGCCATATACAAAGCATTGAAAGACATTGAATGGATTCGTACGTATAAATTTGAAAACGTATCTCCACATCTTGGACCAATGAAAATGTCGGTGACCATCATCAATGCCGGTTACCAACACAACGTCGTTCCTGAAAATTGCACCTTCACTATTGATGTGCGCATCACAGAAATGTACCGCAACGAAGATGTATTGCGCATCATCGAAGAGAACATTGACTCCGATGTTATCGCTCGTTCCGTGAGGTTGAGACCATCTTTCATTGATCCTGATCATAAGCTGGTAAAAGCAGCCATCAAATTAGGAGCAAAACCTTATGGTTCTCCAACTACGTCTGATCAGGCTTTAGTGCCTGTACCTTCTGTAAAAATGGGACCAGGAAATTCAGGTCGCTCTCACTCCGCCAATGAATTCATCTGGTTGACAGAGATCGAAGAAGGAATTGAAAAATACATTAAGATCTTATCGGAGCTAGTTTAAAGCTTCATCTATTACAATAATTATTCAAAGAAAAGTTGTCAGTGGTCGCTACTGATCACTGACAACTGATCACTGACAACTTAGTTTATGAAACTGTGGCAAAAAGATACCGAAGTAAATAAAGAAATAGAACGCTTCACTGTGGGTAAAGACCGTGAGATGGATTTATTCCTTGCACCGTTTGATGTACTCGGTTCTTTAGCGCATACAGCCATGCTAGCGGACATTGGTTTGTTGGAGAAAAGTGAAAAAGAAATTCTACACAAAGAATTAAAAAACATCTACAAAGAAATCGAAGCCGGACAATTTAAAATTGAAAACGGTATTGAAGATGTACACTCCCAAGTAGAACTCTTGTTGACAAAGCGTTTAGGTGACGTCGGAAAGAAAATTCACAGCGGCCGTTCTCGCAACGATCAAGTGTTGGTAGATTTGAAATTATTTACTCGCCATGCTATCAAAGAAACAGTAGAAGAAGCGAAATCTTTATTTGATCTGTTGATTCAATTGAGTGAACAATATAAAAATCATTCTCTTCCTGGTTACACACATTTCCAATTGGCCATGCCTTCCTCTTTTGGATTGTGGTTCGGCGCCTATGCAGAAAGCTTAGTGGACGACATGCACATGTTGCAAGCAGCCTATAAAATCTCCAATAAAAATCCATTGGGATCTGCTGCCGGTTATGGTTCTTCTTTTCCTTTGAAACGCCAGATGACTACTGACCTGTTAGGTTTCGATGCACTCAACTTCAACGTAGTCTACGCACAAATGGGTCGTGGTAAAACAGAACGCAATGTCAGTTCTGCTTTGGCTTCTTTAGCTGGCACTATCGGCAAACTCGCCATGGACGTGACCTTGTACATGAATCAAAATTTTGGCTTCATAACGTTCCCAAATGAATTGACAACCGGATCAAGCATCATGCCGCACAAAAAAAATCCAGATGTATTTGAATTGATTCGCGCGAAATCGAATAAGTTACAAGCCTTGCCAAACGAGATTGCTATGATAACGGCAAACCTTCCTTCAGGTTATCACCGCGATTTGCAATTGATCAAAGAAAGTTTTGTTCCGGCATTTGGAGAAATCAACGACTGCATCGCCTTAACCAAATTCATGTTGTCCAACATCCAGATCAAACAAGACATTTTGAAAGACGATAAATACAAATACCTATTCAGTGTAGATGTTGTGAATGACCTAGTCAACAAAGGCACTCCTTTCCGTGATGCTTACAAACAAGTAGGCACTTCTATCGAGAACGGTACATTCAAACCGTTGCACGATATTCAACACACGCACGAAGGCAGCATCGGAAACCTGATGAACAAAGAAATCACAGGTTTGATGGATAACGTATTGAGTGGTTTTGAATTTTCAAAAGTAGATACTGCCGTGAAAAAATTATTAGCCTAAGAATTATTATGATATTGTTTAGTTCCATACGGCTCTTTTTTATTGACTGGATCTTCATTTGGGCGTGTCCCTTCGGGTCGGGCTATCCACTGCAAGTCCTCGCTCGGATCTTATTTTAATGCATTAACCTACTAATGGCTCACTGTGGGCTTTCCGTTCCTATCCCTCACGCAAAAATCAGGGGTCTTATTGAATAACTCCTTACAATTACTTATCTTCTGCCTAAGAATATTTTCTTGTTGTCTTAATTTTTAACTCAACCGCTATGACTAGAAAAATAACCAACGCGCTCATCTTTATTCTTACTATTCTTGCTGCTGAGCTTGCTGTAGAATACGTAAAACATTTTTTAAAATTTAAAACAGGTATTCATGACAAGTATTTGCTGACGCTAATCGGCATGGCCATTATCGTCGCCATCTATTATCCAGTGTTTGGATTTGTTCATTACATCACTGAACATTTGACCAAACAATTTGTACATGCATCTAAACAAAAAGCAGGGAATGAATTACTGGGAATTGTGATCGCTTTTATAATAGGAGGAGGAATTCTTTTTCTGGTCTATTTACACCAATGGTATAGAATCACGATCTGGTAAAAATTATTTACCCCAGATCAACGTTGCTTCTTCCTGCAACAATTTCTTATCAATGGGAACAACACCGACTTGTTCGCACACCAAACCGCCGGCCAAGTTAGAAAGTTGTGCAATTTTATCCGGAGCTAAATTCAAGGCGCAGCACAAAGCGGCCACACTGACTACAGTATCTCCTGCACCCGATACATCAGCAATCTTGCGGATGTGCGCAGGAATAATGCAAGCAGGATCTCTTTCTTTCTTGATGAATACTCCTTTTTCAGAAAGTGTCAAAAGAATCATGTTGCTGTTCAATAGTGCAGACAAGTTGTCTACAGCCGCTTCGATGTCTTTATCTTCCAAAAGATTTCCATCCCACTTCAAACCTTCTTTCATTTCCTTGCGGTTCGGTTTGAATAGGGTAACATGTTTGTAATGCAAAAAATTTCTCTTCTTAGGATCCACGACAGTTGGTATTCCTTTCGCTTTCGCCAATTTAACAACAGCAGTGATCAATTCTTCATCGATCACTCCTTTGTCATAATCTTCAAAGATGATCACATCACAGGTATCAAGCAATGCAGTGATTTTTGTTAGCAGTTGTTGTTTGTCATTTTTTACAAGAGGCTTATCTGTTTCCTGATCAACACGCAACAGATGGTGATGTCCTGAAATGATACGATGCTTAATCGTAGTAATGCGTTCTTTGCTTTGATAAATTCCTGCTGCAGGAAGATTGTTTTGCTCCAGCAGCGATAAAAAATTATTACCATCCAGGTCATCGCCAACAACAGCACATAAATAAGGAACAGCGCCTAAAGCTTGAACGTTCAATGCTACGTTAGCAGCACCACCTAATCTTGCTTCGCGATTTTCAACTTGTAAAATAGGCACAGGAGCTTCCGGTGAAATACGATCGACTCTTCCCCAAAGGTAAGAGTCGATCATAACATCACCAATGACGAGTACTTTCAATCCTGCAAACGCAGCAAACAAAGCCTCTGTCGTGTATTCCTTTGTTATTGAAGTTTTGCCAGACATGCTTTAATTCTGTTAACCGCTTCGATCAGATTTTCATCTGAAGCAGCAAAAGAAATACGAATGTTATTCGGTGCACCAAATGCATCTCCACCTACAGTAGAAACGAATACGTCATTCAAAATGAACATAGACAACTCCGCTGCTGTGTTGATCTTTTGACCGTTTACACTTTTACCTAAGTAAGCGCTTACATCCGGGAAAGAATAGAACGCACCTTGAGGAGTATTCACTTTCAATCCTGGAATTTCTTTCAGCATACCCACCACTAAATCTCTTCTTCTCAAATATGCTTTCGCCATTTCTTTAGGAGCAGAAAGATCTCCTTTGTAAGCAGCAACAGCAGCCTTCTGAGCGATAGAACATGTACCTGATGTTACCTGACCTTGAATTTTATCGCAAGCTGCAGCAATGGCTTTTGGAGCACCGATGTAACCTACTCTCCAGCCTGTCATAGCAAACCCTTTAGAAAATCCATTGACAGTTACTACCTGATCTTTGATGGCATCGATACTACCGATGCTGAAATGAGAACCTTCGAAATTGATGTACTCATAAATTTCATCAGCAATCACTACGATGTTTTTATGTTTAGCTACCACTTCACCAATGGCACGCAATTCTTTTTCTGTGAATACAGATCCAGTAGGATTACATGGAGAAGAGAAAAGGATCGCTTTCGTTTTTGGGGTAATCGCTTTTTCCAATTGTGCAGCTGTTACTTTGAAATCATTTTCCAAAGAACCACTTACAATGACAGAACGACCTTCTGCTAACTTTACCATTTCCACATAGCTCACCCAGTAAGGAGCGAAGATGATTACTTCTTCACCTGGATTGACTACGCTCAACAATACATTGGCAATAGACTGTTTCGCGCCAGTAGAAACCACAATGTTTTCAGGACCAAAGTCAAGGTTGTTTTCCTTCTTTAGTTTATCAGCAATAGCTTGTCTCAAATCAGGGAAGCCAGGAACAGGGCTGTAAAAAGAGAAACCGTCATCGATGGCTTTCTTCGCTGCATCCTTTACGTGTTGTGGAGTTTGGAAATCCGGTTCTCCTACACTTAGACTGATTACTTTATGACCTTGAGCCGCTAGTTCGCGTGCTTTTTTAGTCATGGCCAGCGTTTCTGATTCAGAAAGCGCATTTAATCTGGCCGAAAGCAAGTTGGTATCTGTTGCCATTAATCGTTAATAGTTTGTTTTTCGGGAAGGCAAAAATAGTTAAATAAGCCCGTAAGAGCCAACAAAAAAAGGGGTATTTTAAAAGGGTATTTTTACAAACAGTAAAGGAGGAAAGAGAAGGCAAGCAGCGACTGACGCATTTCAACATATTTTCTTAGCATTCCAAAATTGACTCTGAACAAGCCCAGGCTAAGGTAGCGAACGACAATGGCACCAAATAAAAAGAAGAGAAATAAGGCTACTAACGTAAACAGTTTAAAAAGACGATTTGACCGAGAATTGGAAGTAGAACCTGAAGAAAAACGCTGTGAGGTCGTTGTCGTAATCATAGGCCGAATTGTTTACGTGTGTAAATAATTCTACGATGACAACTGGATACTGGTTACTAAATGTTAATAACTGCTCGCCCCTAAATACTTCAACCCTTTGAATACCAGAACAAAATCTCTAAACAAAGAATATTCACGTGCATAACTCAGGTTCAATTTGTAGACTGTTTGAGAAGGTAAACCAGCCTTTAAATGGATCACCGGATGAATGATTCCACGCTTTAGTTTTGGCAAGTTAGGCGAAACGACATCCGTATATCCTACCCAGGTACATTCTCCACCTAACACCAAAAGTATATTCCGGAAGAATTGTTGTGGATGATCAATAAACCATGCCATGACAGGATAAGAAAAAAGGAACACCATCGACAAACTAATATCAAATAATCTCTTATTTCTAATCTGGCGCTCTGATAAAATATTAAGTTCTATGTTCAGACTATAAAAGTCTCCGCGCTTATTGGACGAATTACTTCCGATGATGAAATTACTTTCGTCTGGTATAATTTTAAAATCTACTGCACGATTGTCAACTCTCGTCATCCATTCGATGATGCGATGCGCAGGTACATCTTTAGAGCAAAAAATAATTTCATCCAGTTTGTATAATTGAACCAGTTTTTCCAACTCTTCTAAATAACCAAGGTATCCTTTTTGAGTCACGTCATTTTTATTGGAAGTGATATAACCCAACACGTTGAGTTGATAGTGTGTGTCTTTCAACAACTCATCAATACGTTTACTTTCATCGTAACTTCCTATAATAGCTACTTTCTTTTTACGACCATCTCCTATTTTCACATTTCCATATTGCACAAACTGCACCAGCGCTCTCACGACCAACATAGCAAGTATAGCCCATAGACCACCAAAAACAATGATGCCTTTGGAGAAACGATAGGCGTCAAAAAAGTTGGAAAAGGCTGCAATCACAAATGTTCCAATAACAATACCTGCAACGATATGATAGAATTTCGCCAACGGTTTATAACCACCGTACATAAAAACGGTAAGTCCCCAAACCAATACATAAACAGGGACGATGTAGTGTAAATATTCTGGTGGGTAGAAATACTGTTCAGACTTGATATACTTTTCCCAAAAATTCACCAACCCATACATGCCCGCATAAATCACAAAAGCATCTGCAAAGAACAACCAGGTTTGTTGTACAAAGCGCGTCATTAAGGCCATGCCCGCTCTCAAGTATATAGCGGTGTTAATAAGGAAAGCAAAGATGCCCGCATTCTTTGTAGAGAAATGTTTTTGCGCAAATATGATCATCGCTTTGTAAAAGATGAACACATAATTGATGCTCGTACGTTTCGTACTTTCTCCTTTATAATGAATGATGCGGGTTTCAGGATAATAATAATTTTTATATCCAGCTTTCAGAATACGATAAGACAAATCTATATCTTCTCCATACATGAAATAATCTTCGTCTAGCAAACCAGTTTTGTCCAATGCCGTTTGACGAAGCATCATGTAAGCACCGGACAATACATCAATAGGATTGGTTTCATCTGGACTTAAAAAACCTAAATGGTAACGTCCGAATTTTTTAGACTTAGGGAATAATTTAGCGAAGCCAAATATTTTATAAAATGCTACCCAGGGTGACGGCAATCCTCTTTTGGATTCAGGTAAAAACTTCCCTTTCCCATCGAGCATTTTTACACCCAAACCTCCACCATCCGGATGTTCGTCCATAAAATGGCAACACTTCGACAAGGTATCTTCTTCTACTACTGTATCGGGATTGAGCAACAAGATGTATTCTGCATTCGACTGGCGAATGGCCTGGTTATTGGCTTTTGAAAATCCCTGGTTGTGTTTGTTGGCGATCAACTTTACCCACGGAAATTTTTCTTTCACCATTTCAACAGAGCCGTCTACAGAGTTGTTATCTACCACAAACACTTCTGCATCCACGTGCTTTACCGCTTTGGCAAGAGACGTCAATGCTTGTTCCAAAAAATGGCAAACATTATAGTTTACTATGATAACACTTAATTTCTTCAAACCTCTCCTATCTTATGCTTCCAACAATGTACGGGTGATAATGCTTCTGCCCAGCGTAATTTCATCTGCATATTCCAACTCTCCTCCTAATGGAATACCTCTGGCTATTGCTGTCACTTTGACTCCTAGTGTTTTTATTTTCTTCGATAAATAAAAAGCAGTAGTATCTCCTTCCATGGTGGTGCTCAATGCTAAAATTACTTCTTCCACTTCACTACCAGTTAAACGCTGCAACAATGATTCTATTGTAAGTTGATCGGGACCAACGCGGTTCATCGGCGAAATAACACCTCCTAACACATGGTATACACCTCTGTATTGCATGGTGTTTTCTATAGCCATCACATCACGCACATCTTCCACTACACATACGATCTTACGATCCCTGTGGTTATTTTCACAAATAGTACAAACAGAATCGTCTGATAAATTGTGACAAACCGTACAGTGTGTGATATTTTCTCTTAGATTTTTCAAAGCATCAGACAAGCCATAAGTGGCCTTAGCGTCCTGCTTGATCAAATGCAAAACTAAACGTAAAGCAGTCTTCTTACCAATGCCTGGTAATTTAGAAACTTCTTCTACTGCATCTTCAATTAACTTGGAAGGTATGTTCATGGAAGCCTGATGACTAGATAATTTCTGCTGAAATACCTCTATCACAAATGGCTTGTCTCATCGGTGTCAATTCTTCAAACGACCCCGCCTTCACTGCGCATTTGCCTTTGTAGTGTACAATCAATGTACACTGCTCTGCTTGCTCAGGGCTGTGACGACACACTTTAATGAGGGTATCAATCACGTGGTCAAAGGTGTTCACCTCATCGTTATACACTACCAAATCTCTCTTTTCTTCTTCCTGTGGTTGTTCAAGTACGGCAACTTCTTCTTCTTGCCAAGTCAAAGGTTTTGAGTTAAAGTACATAGGCGTTATTTATAACTATGAAGTGGTTAGTAAAATTAGTAAAAATTAATGATTTTTGATGAAAATAACAACACTTATGTCTTTATCATTGATTGCAACAGTAATAGGACTCTATTTTTCTGCCCTGCTATTAATCTCCTGGTATACGTCTAAAAATGCCGATTCTGAGTCATTTTTCACCGGAAAAAAAGAATCTCCCTGGTTTTTAGTTGCCTTTGGAATGATCGGCACTTCTCTTTCCGGATTAACCTTTATTTCTGTGCCCGGAGCAGTGGGCGTAACAGGCTTTGCTTATTATCAAATTATACTAGGACATATGATCGGTTATGTCATTATAGCCACCGTATTGATGCCCCTTTATTATAAACTCAATCTCGTTTCTATTTATACCTACCTCGATCAACGTTTGGGAAGGTGGTCTTATAAAACAGGCGCCAGTTTTTTTCTACTCTCACGTACCATTGGCTCTGCCCTCCGTCTTTACATGGCTTCAGCAGTATTGCAAATTTTTGTATTTGATGCATTGGGTATTCCTTTCATTGTAACAGTTGCCATTACCATTTTATTAATCTGGATCTACACGTTTAAAGGCGGTATTAAAACCATTGTATGGACAGATAGCTTTCAAACATTTTTTCTGATTGCTGCTTTAGTCATCAGTATTGTGTCAATGCGTACTCACCTTAACACAACATTGCCTGATTTGGCCAATCAGGTATGGAAGAGTTCGTATTCAAACATGTTTCATTTTGAAGACTTCATGGCCGATAACTTTTTCTGGAAGCAACTTCTTGCCGGTGCTTTGCTGGCACTTGTAATGACGGGGCTTGATCAGGACCTGATGCAGAAAAACTTATCTTGTAAAAACATTGGCGACGCACAAAAAAACATGTTTTGGTTTTCTATCGTGTTGTTAATAGTAAATCTTTTATTCCTCACACTCGGAGCTTTACTCTACATTTATGCTGATACAAAAGGCATTGCTATACCCGAACGAAGAGATTTCTTATTCCCAATGCTTGCGTTGAACGAGTTTGGAAGTGTAGCCGGTATTTTCTTTTTACTAGGGATTATCGCTTCTTCTTATGCCAGTTCAGATTCAGCATTGACTGCGTTGACCACTTCTTTCTGCATAGATTTTCTGCACATCGGACAATACGACGAAGCCACTTCTAAAAAATACAGAACATGGGTTCATATCGGATTTTCCGTTCTGTTTCTTTTCATCATTGTCATCTTCAACTGGCTCGACAACAGTACTGTCATCTATGCTGTATTCAAAGCAGCAGTATATACATACGGTCCTTTGCTTGGCCTATTCTTTTTTGGAATTCTTACGAAAAGAAACATACAGGACAAATGGACTCCATTTATGGCAGTAGGAGCTCCTGTCTTTACCTATTTTATCAGTGAAGCCATTACTTCCTGGACAGGCTATCATTTCAGTTATGAACTACTTCTTGTCAATGGCGGGTTGATGTTTGCAGGCTTGTGGATCAGTGGATATTTTGTTCCACAAAAAAATATGCCTTTACAATAATTCTATAGAAGGATCCCAAAATACTTTTTCAAAATGCTGCACCTGATCATTTTTAATAATCAGTCCTTCTTTTTCCAATAACTCCTGCATTCGTGTAGGCGTTTGGAAATGCATTTTACCGGTCAACAATCCATTGCGATTCAACACTCGATGTGCTGGCACTTTTTTAAATTCATGTACCGAATTCATTGCCCAACCTACCATACGGGCACCTGACTTTAATCCGAGATAAGCAGCAATAGCACCATAACTGGTTATCCTTCCTTTAGGAATAAGTTTAACCACTTCATATACGTCATTGAAATCGAATTTGCTTTTCACTGTATCGAACTAACACTACTAGCAATACAAAAATTACTTGCTTATAAAAAAGAAAAGTGTGAGTCGGAGTGCGAGAAAAGACTCACATTTCAAACTCACACTTACGAAGCAGGCCGAAGTATTCAAAAGTCGAACTTTTTGCAATATGATTTATTGATAATCAATGAACTGTATCGGGGCATCATCCTATAAGCTGATATAAAGATCATTACAGTGCAGGAATGTAAATATCAAACTGCGAACCCCTATTTAACTTTCCGTTGGCGATGATCATACCTTTATGATTTTCGACAATTCGCTTGCAGATGGCAAGTCCAATACCCGTCCCATTATACTTGCTTTGTCCGTGTCTCTGTTCTGAAACACCTAGAAAATCAATACCAGATAACTGTTAAAACCATATTATATCTTTTTGCATAAATACAATATTCTTTAATGCCGAATGTATTTGGTTCGTGAGAAATATAATTAAACCAATCTTCGGCATATAAATTCTGTGGGTCAATATACTCAATACCTTTTGCGTAAAACTCTGCAGTGGCCGATATTGATGGTATTGATCTGCTTAAAGACTTAATATATTTAAACTCAAAGTCATCGCTCTCCCATTTCCATGCTATTTTATTTCCTTTGGAACAGATCACCATTACTGGAACATTTTCAATGAAAGTATACCGAAGTAAGAATGCTGATGCGCTTACTTGATACCTATCCATTAACTCCTTTATTAATTGGGGTGAAAATTTCTTTCCCAAACAGTCTGCCCTAAAACGATCTTCAGGCATAAGTAAGCAGCTAGCAAAATAGTCAGCTTCAAGCTCGACAATATTCTCCGATTGAAAATTAGTAAAGGACTGATGAGAAGGGGCTAGTCCTAATTCTAATGCTTGACGATGCTCATTAATAAAATAATGGCCCAGCTCATGAGCGAATGTAAATCTGGAACGTGGGCTGTTGGAAGGAGCTTTATCGACATTCAAATAGATGTGAAATCCTCCATTACTATGCTCTAGCATCCCATCAAAATAATCTTCATAATTACCATAGTTATAAGAAATGCCAATAATATCAGCAATTCTTTCTGGAAGTATTGGTAATTGAGGATTATAAAGATCAGCAATATAACTAGCTAAAGCAGATAGAACTCGTTTTCGCTGTATACTAATTTTATTTTGCTCAATGTTATTTTTTCTCTGTTCCCTTCCTATCATCTGTCATTTTACGCTTTATAGCATCAGGGATTTTTTTGCCTTCTCTCGCGGCCTGAGCCAAATTTTCTTTGACAGAATCATCCACCTCATTATTAAATATCCACTCTTTTTCAATCCGTCCTTTAGCTAATAATTCTAAAGGATCTGGCAAACTATTAGAAAAAAATTCTATTTCTGTTGCAAAGCGTGTATCAAAAGCCTTGATTTCATCATCTGTTTCAGGAAACATGTATCCTGAACATTTTAATGACTTAATAAGTTTTTTTTCGAATTCTGATAGGTTGTCAGATTCGGCTGAGGTTGATTGCTTATCGATCATTTTACTGCCATTTTCGATTGTAAATATAAAATCTGAGCTTTAACTTTTTTTAAAGCTCTGGTTTTTATTTGACGCCGGTTAGCATCAGTTACTCCAAAAACCTTGCATATACGATCTACTATATCTGAAGGCATTTTACTTCCTTCTTCCATATATTGATAACACATTAACAAAATTCCTTTTTCTTTTTCATCCAAAATTTCCAAAGCCTGATTCAGAATGCTCATCTCCGCACATTCGCCTATTACAGATTCATCATCCTTTTGCTCGGATTCATAAATACCGATGTCATTAACAAGTATAAGCTGATTCAGTTTTATTTTTTTCAGTTCAGTTAGCATTTCATTTTTGGCAATACCAAATAACCACTTCCTTAAATTCAAGATCACTTCATCTTCGTCTTTTGACTCAGTAAAAAACTGTCCAGCATGATTAAAAGCTTTAATCATCGTATTATTAAATACAATTTCATCTAATCCATCATATATTCTATTGTGGTTACAAACGCTCAGACAAGCGGTTTTTAACTTTGCTGCAAGCCTTTCATAGAATACCCGAAAAGCAAGCTGCGCAATTTCAGATTCTTGAGGTTTTTTAGCCATAAAATCCATCAAAGAGAGCGTAGATTCTTTACGCATATCTTCAACGGGTAAAAATGACGATCCTTCCATAGATCTTTTAGTTAGTATATAAAAATCTGTGACAAGATAAGTCTTTGTCACGGATCTTTATATACAATATAAAGGAAAACAAATTTATGGCTATACTTTACATCATCAGTTTTATTTGCTTGGGAATCTACATATTCTTTGGCTTCCATCCACTAAAGGAATGCCTGGCAGCATGTCAAGAAGCAGAAAAAATCTGTCAGGCGATAAGAGTTGAGTTAGTCCGTTGCGCAGCAACCCAATGGGCACAGGATTGGGCAGCATTTTATGGAGAACCTTATAATCAATAGTATGGAGGACACAAAGAAATTTAGAATACTATCAATTGATGGTGGAGGTATCCGTGGACTCATACCGGCCAAAGTACTAATGGAGCTAGAGCACGAACTTGAAAAAACGGATCCGGACAAAAAGCTTTACGAACATTTTGACTTGATCTGCGGCACATCCACCGGTGCTATTCTAGCTATCGCGATAGCTTTGGGTATACCTGCAAGCGATCTCGTCGATTTTTATAAAATCAATGCGAAGATGATTTTTCCAAAGTGGTATCTCTCTGTAGTACCAACCAAAGCTCGAGCATTTGTTACTTCGATCTATAGTAATAAAGCCCTACGAAGCAAATTGGAAGAAGTCTATAAATCAGCAAACGGTGGTAGGACTCCTCTTTTGCTGGATTTGAAAACAAAAATATGCGTTCCATCTTTCAATGGTAACGATGGTCAAATTAATGTGTTTAAAACACGCCATCATGCAGATTACATAAGAGATTATAAGTTGCCCGCACATGATGTTGCACTCTCCAGTGCATCTGCTCCAGTCTACTTCCCTCCCCATTCATTCAGCTTCTCAAATGAGCATGGTAGCGGTAAAAATATAAACATGATTGATGGTGGAATCTTTGCTAATAACCCTTCCCTAATTGGTATTTTGGAAGCGACAGAGAAACTCGGACATAAGTTTTCAGAAATCAGCCTGCTCTCGATTGGTACTGGTAAAGGTAAACATGTTATTAAAACCGGTTGGAAACCTAAAGATATGTGGTATTGGTTGTTTCCAAAACCTAGGTTACTTGATATTGTACTGGACAGTCAAGCGCAAATAACAGAGCAGTACATCAATTTTTTAAAAAGGCTTTGCGAGAAAACAAACGATCCTTTTAATTATTTGCGCATTCAATACGATATGGGTGATGCTACGATAGACTTAAACTCTTCCAGCAAAAAAGATCTTGAACGGCTGGAGGCTATTGGCGATGAGTTAACCAAAAACAACCTTTTAAACATAATCAATTTTCTAAAAATAAAATAATATGGCAAACTGTAACGATTTATTCTCTGGCTATCACGGAGAAATTTGCATTGGTAAAACAAAAAGAGATCGCATGATCGGATCGAAAGAGGCTTTGAGAAAGCGTATTCGGAAATGGTTTAAGGATAATCACCCTGATTATGATCCTAAGTTTTTTATCCAAGGATCTCATAAAATGAAGTCTGGAATACGTACGAAGGATGACATCTGCGACTTGGATGATGGTGTTTACTTCTTCAGAGAACCTGATGTAACATCAACAACCCTCCAAGGTTGGGTTTGGGAAGCAGTGAATGGTTACACGGAAACGGCACCTAGCCACCGCCAAAAATGTATTCGTTCGATGTTCGCAGGTGATTACGAGATTGATCATCCAGTATATTATAAAATAGATGGACAGGATTACCGCCTAGCAATAAAAAATGACGGCTACCAGGACAGTGATCCGAAAGCAATGGTAGAGTGGTTTGATAATCAAAAAGACAAAAACGGTAAGTTGATCAGACAGGTCATGTATCTAAAGAGTTGGTGTGACCAACATCCGAACAAAATGCCAAGCGGTCTCGCTATGACTATACTTGCATCAAACGCGAAAGATAAAATTGCAATGAATGATCGGGACGATATAACTTTTAGAGACCTTCTTAAAGAAATCCAAAAAGCATTAAATCTAAAATTTGAATGCGTTGTGCCAGCTATACCCAATGATGACTTATTCGCTGATTACGATGAAAACCGCAAGAAGAATTTTATGACCGCATTGAACGATTTGATTACTGATGCCGACGAAGCGTTGAAAAACGAAAACCAATTAGCGTCGAGCAAATTGTGGAAGAGACATCTGGGGGATCGATTCCCTGAAGGGAAAGATGAAAAACAAAACAACAGTTATACTTCAGCAGTTGTTTCGGCCGGAGCATCCACTTCCAAACCTTGGGCTTGTGAATAATTCCTACCAACTCTTCAAGCAAGAAGCGGAGTATATAAAGGAACAATTAGATGACTTTCTTTATGTCCCCGAAGCGCATGGGATACCTGAAATTACAGGTACTTTGATTCTCACAGATGATAAGAGTGTACAGATCGATGCTTACAAAATAAGAATCGTGTGTACACCAGATTATCCAATGAGTTTCCCTTATATCTATGAATGTAGTGGACGCATACCTGTAAACATTGACTGGCATGTTTATAATGACGGACACGCATGCATCTGCTCATTACCAGACGAAATGCTTGCTTGCAATGATGGAATTACGCTAGGTACTTTCATTGACATCTGGGTTAAACCTTATTTTTTTAATCAAAAACATAGAGAGCTGCATGGCTTCTTTTTACATGAACGCTCACATGGAACATTAGGCAACATTGAATTCTTTACAGAAGTTTTTAAGACAAAGGATATTCGAATAATTATACATATGCTGTCATATATCAAATCCAATGCTGAACCAAACAGAGTTAATGAATGTTTTTGCGGCAGCAGATTAAAATATAGGCATTGTCATCGGGATGTTTTTAGAAAGTTCAAAAAACTTCCTGATGAACACATACAGCGATTCATTAATTTCCTTAACTCAAACACTTAACTACTATCAATCACAGAGCTATACGATACATAAAGAGTTGAATAAATACTTCTTCGACCGAAGGCCTGTCATTGCAATAACTGATTTATTTTGTTTTGCCACTCGTCTTCAAACACAACTTGAAATTCAAAGTCGTGGTCGGGAAATTCGTCAAACAATTCTTTCCAAGCTTTCTTTGCACCAAGTTCGTTGCAAAATGCAAATACATCCTGTTTATATTTCGTGTCCTCATTTATTAGATGGATTCCTTTTGTCTCTAAAACGTAAACAGTACCGTAATCCTCTTTAGTATCTTGTTTGTCAGCTCCTACAAAGTCAGGATAAATTTTATTTCGTTTCCAACCTTGTATATGATAGTCTTGCCTGCTCATATTTCGATACCACCACAATAGTTTTTCTTGCTCGTCAAGATAAATAGCAACCGATTTTTCAAGGTTGTTTATATTTTCTTCTGGAACATAATCGAATAATGATTTTTGAATTGGGGTGTTGTCTGAACGAACTAATTGTTTGTTGCTTTTAACTTTTATTCTTGATGGCAATACAAAACCGCCTTTGTCGGTAATGAGAAAAAAACACAATTTCTTTTTTTCAACCATTTGTCTAAAAACTTGTTCTGCTAAACGGTTTCGTTCTTTTTCTAAAATTTTTTTTAGCTCTTCAATTACAAAAACAAAGTTGGTAGTAACTATTTCTCGGTCGTATTTTTCCAACAACATTTTTATTGCTTTCTCTCCTAGTTGGAAGCAATACCAAGGATTAGGAACAATATCAGTAATCTGTCTTGTTAGAAATACTTCATCAATTTCTAACGTTCCTGATTTTTCGTAACCATAGGTTGTTTTTAGCAATTCTTTTTCTTCATTGCTTAGACCTAAAACAATTTCCTGTTCTTTATTTTTCCTATTTTGCAAGGATATATTTTTCAGGTCGTCAATGTTTATACTTTCCCAATCAATTGAACTTAAAATATCAATTTCAAAATTTACATCACGCCAACTTTGCTTTTCCTGAACCACAAATTTTGGCAGGTATATTTTACCTTCAAATTTTTTGAAGCCATCACGATACTTTATTTCCCTCGTTTTTAAAATTTCTGTGTCTGCACCACCTTCATCATTTACAACTCTGCCAGCAATGTCACCCAAGCCTTCATCTTCCAATCCTGATTTAATTTCTCTTACTAAAGTGCTTGCATTTTGCCTAAATGTATAAACGTAACATTCGTCCAGTTCTTGAGTTTTAGTTTTTCGAGCAAAAGGCTGTCTTAAAATTCTACCTATCAACTGTGTTATTCCTGTTGCTGATGTTGGATTAGTAAGCACTGTAAGAATGTAAGCAAACGAACAATCCCAACCTTCTTGTAATGCTTGTTTTGTAATGATAAAACGTATATCACAATCATTAGAAAATAAATTTATTCCTTCAATATCATCCTTCTCACTTGACTTAATTGCGATATGACTTTCGGGAACATTACATTTCTTAATCAGATATTCCTTAGCATCTTCTGAGTGAATAAACTTTTTATCTCTTTGGTCTTTGCCAGTTCTTTCAACTTGTATCAAACAAATCGGTCTTATGTATTCGCCAGTGTTGCCTTCGTATTCTTTAGCTTTCTTCTCTAACTCGTTTCGCTTTTCAAAACTTGCTAGTAAAGTATCTTGCCAATCTAAACTTGTTTTGTTGGTTAAGTGAATATCCAACTTAATCATTTCTTCTTCGTGCAATTCACGACCCGTAATTTTGATCAACTCATTGCTGTTTGGCGGGGGGGTTGCAGAAAGCTCAAGAATGAATGAAGGATTAAAATTCCTTACAGTATTACGTGCCAATTCTCCATATGCTCTATGACCTTCATCAATAATAACAAGTGGACGTAAAACTTTTAATGTGTTACCAAGTGAAGTTTTTATTTGCGTTCCGAATAATTCCATTTCGGTCGTGAAGCAATCTAAATTAGGAATGAGTTCTCTTAATTTTTCATGACCTTCAAAATCATCTTCTCTTGGGAAAAAGTCCGTAAATCCACCTTGGTCTCTAAAAACCCTTAATGTTTCTTTATTTTGACGATTTGCAGAAGGCAACATCAGCATCAATATAACCAAGTGTTCCTCAATGTCAAGACGATTAAACATTTCATTTTTTTCCTTGATTAAAATTCTTCCTCCACTTGAAATATCTAAAATTTGTCTGTATGGATGCTCTCTGTCTTTAAGTGCTAAAATCGTTTGACGATAAATTTGTGTAGATGGAACAATCCACAATACCAAACCAGTTTGTTTTTTTAAAAATGTTTTTTGAATGTTGTCAATAGCATGGCAGGCTAGTAATGTTTTACCACCACCAGTTGGTATTTTTAAATAAATGTCAGGTAATGGTTCTTGCAAACCATTAGTTTTAGAATGATAAATTGTTCTACCCTTAACCTGTTCGTATGCTCGCTTGGGAAAGTTATAATCCTTCGCCATATCAGCATCAAACTCCAATGCCTTTTCGTATTTGACATTGAATTCAGAAAGAGAAGTTAAATACTCTTTCAATTCTTTTAAAACTTTTTCCTGATAGTGCTTTAGTCTCATTTTTGAATTCTATAAATTTCATATGGCAATTGGCAAAAGTCAATACGAAATTCAAGCAAAGTATGATCGTCGACATATTTTGCAGGAGCAAAAACTAAACGTTGTTTGTTTTTGAATTTTGGCAGCGCCACGCAACGCTCTAATGTCAAAGCATTTTTCTTTAACCAGTCAATGTCTGCTTTATAAAATAAATATGCTTCATAGTTTTTATTTTCTCCTATGAAGCCTGTTTTTTCATTGATGGATTTTTCATTGAACTCCTCTCCTGTTGCTGTATAAAATAAGTATCTGGCAAACTCTTTAAAAGAAGGAAGACTTTTACCTCTTAGCAAACTTTCCATTTCAATGGTTTCACCTAATTCAAAGTAACTGAATGTTCCACCAAAGCCTTTTTTTAGGTTTTCACTTTTAGCTGTTTTTACACCTTTTATGACTCTACGGACTCTCTCTGCAGTAATAGAATTGGCATATTCCTCCATTTCAACTAAAATGAATTTTCGATTGCCTCCATCTTCTTTATTTAGTTCCAAAACAGCTTGTGCAGTTGTTCCAGAGCCAGCGAAACTATCAAGTATTATGGAATCAGAATTAGTAGTCAATTGTAAAATTCGTTTTAAAAACTTCACTGGTTTGGGAGTTTTAAATTGCTCCGAAGTTGTTTTTTCAGGAAATAAATTATTTTGCTCGTATTTAGCTTGCCTATTATGACCTGTTTCGTCAATGTCATGCCACAAATTCGAAGGAGCTAATCCTCCTTGATCTTCTAAATATGTTTTCTTAATAATTCGACTTTCATCTTCTGAAAAAATGACTTCACCTGTTTCAATCATTTCCTGCATTGTAGATTCCTTCCACCTCCAACCATTGGCAGGAGGAGAAATAAATTTACCACTAGGTGTTTTTAATTCATATCTAAGATTCTCTCTAGGGTTTGGAGATGAAACATTTCCTGCAAACCAAGGACCTCTGAAGTCATTGTCTGGATTCTTGTAATGTTGATTATTTTTATCTGTTCTTTCTAGTTTGTTAGGGAGCCATTCCAATGATTTACTATAAACTAGAGTAGAATTGTAATCATTGGAAAACTTCTTTGCATCATTATTAGATGAATCCCCTGAACGCCAAGCTATATCAACTACAAAATTTTCCTCGCCAAAAATTTCGTCACAAAGTAATCTTAGTCTATGTTGTTCATTATCGTCAATTGAAATAACAATGACACCATCTTCACTTAACAGTTCACGTAATAATTTTAAGCGGGGCATCATCATACAAAGCCATTTATCGTGCCTTGTCATATCTTCTTTGTCTACCACATTCCCAAGCCACTCCTTTATCATTGGGCTGTTTACATTGTCGTTATAAACCCACTTTTCATTTCCTGTGTTATATGGAGGGTCAATGTAAATGCACTTTACCTTTCCCGAGTATGTGGGAAGCAATGCCTTTAATGCTTTTAAATTGTCTCCTTGTATTATCAGATTATCATGCAATGAAACTTTGTCGGTAAAACTCAATTCTTTTTTCGGTACCAATTGGTGATACTTAACTGCCAAGTGATGATTTTGTACAAATGTTTTTCCTTTAAAATATATTATTGGCATATAGTTAGTTCAGTTTTGCAATTATCGTGTTATAAAGATTTATAAATTCATCGTTTGTCCCATCATACCAGGTCAATCGCAGTTCATCAAAAGTCAGATTGCAGTAATGATGTTCAGCCACTTTACTACCACCTAAATGTCCCCTAATTACGCTGTCAGCATAATTTTTACAGAAGTTTTTTGCATGATCAAAATCTGTATATGTAATTATAGAGCCAGGGACAAGCCTTTGCAAAGCTGTAGGATGAATATAATTTTCCAAAAGTCTTTTTTGAGAAATTGAAAAATCAGTTCCGTTGGTTAAGCCATAATCAACAAGGTTAGTTTCATTTAACGAAACGGCTGCTACATTGTCTTTATCGCTATCAAGAAAAATAAAAAATGGTTTTTCTAGCTTTGTGAATAGATCAAGATTTACCCAATGTTTTACGCCACCACAACCGCCAATAGGGATGATATTTATACTCAACTCTTCAAAAGTATGTGTGATGAAGCCGTTCTGTTTATATAGAAGGCATTGATAATGCATTGCATTTGCATCATCAATGCCTTCCACAAGAAATAAAAGTCTTGAAGTTGAAAATAATGGTGTAAATGTATTATCCGGTTTAATTCCTAAATCTTTTGCTAGTTCTTTATAATCAATAGCTGTTTGATTAACCGTATAAACATTTGAAGATTTAGAAATATGAATGATGTTGTTCCTTTTTGTATTACCTACAATGGTTGGAGAATGTGTTGAAGTAATTACCTGATAACCGTTATCGGTTAGCAAATTCAATTTATCAAACAAACTATCTTGTGCCGATGGATGAAGAAAAGTTTCAGGTTCTTCAAATCCGAAAATAATTTGTTGTGTTGCATTTGTTCTTTGTGTTTCTGCTAAATACTCAAAGTAAGACATCATTGTGATTCTTCTAAAACCATCTCCTCTTGAACTTAGCGGAATGTTGTTACCACTTGATGTGCTTATAAACGACGTTGAAATTAATTTACTCCAGTCAAATTCCACTTTAGGTTCAACTCTTTCGGTAGACTTTAAAACATCATTGATCTTGTCAGTTACTTTTTGAAGAACGCTACCAAGTTGGGTTTTAATCGTTTCTTCCATTTCGTCAGTATCAACTTCGTCTTGGATTAGCTTAAAAGCCATATCCTTAAAATACTTTTGAATGGTGGCATCTGTGTCAGAAAGAGAAGTGTCTGCTTTAAAATATTGGAAAGAAGGCAATACTTTTTTTATAGCATCTCCAATTGTCTTTAATTTAGTTGTTCCTGAACTTGGTATTTCTTCGTATTCGTACGTGAATCCTATATTATTCTGTTGATTGTATTTTCTTAACTTGTCTCGCTTTTCAACATTGTTATAAGCTTCACCGTTTCCTTTTGCAGTTGCTATTTCGTTTGCAGTGCATTGGGCAATTAGTTGTTGTTCTGTTTTGAAAATAAAATCACTAGCTCCATTATATTTTTTTCTAACAATTGATGTCTTAGGGTTAGCAACATTTGTTTCTGTTACATTCCAAATTTTTCTCCAAACCAAATGGTTATCTTGATTTGTAAGCTCTTCGTTTTCAATTGTGGTTGGAATTTCTTCACCAAGAAAATACTCAGTGTTTTGGCAATCAAAGAAAAGTTCAATTGATATTAAATTTTCGGTTGATTGAACATTGTAGTCTGACCTTGTTAGTTTGGTTTCGTTAAGCGAAGCGTCTATTGCTTTCAGAATAGTTGATTTTCCAGCATCGTTTTGTCCTACAATACAATTAAACAGTTCAAAATTAACGATGCTAGATCCGTTAATTCCTCTGTAGTTACTGATGGAAGCTTTTCTTAAAATCATTTTTTGCTTTTACTCTTTTGATGCTTAACTTTTTCTTCCGCTACCAGCAAAGCTTCCAAAGCGACTTGTTCATCTCCTATTTCATAAACCAGCTTATCGGAGAGCCATGAAACAAGCAAATCACTTTCTTTAATATTAAAATACATTGCAAGTTTTACAACTTGCTCTCTAGTCGCGTTACGTTGTCCTCTTTCTATTTTGCTTAAAATGGCTTGGTCAATATCTAAATATGCTGCAACTGTCCTCAACGGCAACTCCTTTTCTTCTCTTAGTTTTCGTATCGTTTCTCCTAAATTGTCCATTTTGAATGAAAATGTTTTGACTAATCATGTCAAAAATATAAAATGAATTCTAAAAAAGACCTCAAAAGTTTTCGAAGTTTTCAACAGATTGCAAAACTTAAATTAGATATATAAGTGTTTTAACTCTATTTTATTAAAAATTGGTTAAAACATCGACAATGTATGTTTTTTCATATATTAACTCTACATTTTTATATATGAGTCATTATTTTTAAGTAGTTAAATACGAAAGAATATAATGATTCCGTTCTCCACATAACGGTTCATATCAGAAGTATATATCGAGGGGAATTTTTCATCTAACTAAACGACTTTTTAAATTGAATTTCAATCTTTACGACCAAGTGAGGTACCACTTACGTCTGTCTAGTAGTAGACTACAAGATAGCAATGAAGATGCTACCAAAAATATCAAACGTATTAAGCGAGCTGTATCAGGCTTAAAATCTAAAAAAGAAATTGCAGCATACATCAAACAGCAACAAATTGATTTTATTCAATACCGGGCGAGTGAAAACAACAGTCAGGTAGATGAAATCTTGTTTTTTTTAGAGACTTATTTTGGAGCCTATCTTGACAAATCGCAGCCTATTTCAAGCTTAGGGAAATCTAAATTAATTGAGACTCTTAGTTTCTTACATAAGGTAAGGGATGAGTTCAAATCACTGAATACTTTTTTAGAAAAAGTATTATGGCCAATTCTGTATCCAGAGAAACATAAAGACTTTAGCATTCATCAAGCAGAGTATCTACTTTACTTACATTCCAAATGGGTAAATGAATTTATTCCTTCCCATCCAGACTATAATGAAAGAGAGCTTCTCAGATTTCTTATCTCTTCTAACTACAATACATATTCTTTCTTTAACTACATTACCAAACAAGTTGATATGTTATATGAGAATGAAACAAACAATGATCTTAAACTTACCGGACTCAAAGACTATCTATCACAGGTAAGCAGAATACCACTTTGTGTAAACTTGGGTTTCTCACAAGAATATCCTTCCATAAAAATAATGCTAAAGGAATGGTTAGAAGATGAGATTAAGAAATGCTCAAAAGAGATCAAAAAAAACAAACCTGAAAAATACATAACTGATACCAAACATAAATTTGAAGTTGACCTATCTGTCGATCAAATGGCCTACTTAACAAAACTTTTTTACACTAGTAAAATCATCACAAACAAGAGTCAACTAGAAGTCATTCAATTAGTCAAAAAAGTAATTCGCACTAAAGGTAGTAACGACATTTCCTTCAATAGTCTCAACAATAAATATTACAATGTAGAGGATAAAACAAAAGAGTCTGTCAGGATAATCCTTCAAACAATGTTAAAACAAATACAATAATTCGAACTCGCAGTGCTAAAAGGATATGGGGTACCATATCCTTTTTTTTTGTCTTTTTTTAAATTTTTATCACTGATAATCAATGGGGTTGTGAGGGGTTGTACAACCCCATACCACTTACTTAATATTACTTTTTTCTTTCTCTTCGCATCCTCAATCAGAAATAATCAGAACTAATGGGAAAAGAAAGGATTTTATTCATCTCAAAAAGAAATAAGGGGAAAGCTAAAAACTGCTATCTCCTACTTTTGATTTCAAGGAAGCAAGGAAGAAGACGGAAAGGGTTTGTGAGGTATGAATCGTGGAAAAAGTCTTCTCCTTGTTTTTCTTTTAAACTATACCTCATGTACCTCGAATTAGATTTTACAAAATCATTCCATAAACTAAAGGAATTATTTGAAGCCTACAACCAGGTACTAAAGGTTGAAAAACCCTACCAATATAAAAAGCTATCGCTAAAGTCTACACACCTGGAGACTATGAAGGAAATCCTTCGCTTTTACGGAGCTTACCTTTATCGAAACAAAAAGTATGAGTTACCCCAAGATCGGAGATTTTGGATAACCAATACAGGAATCGCAAAGAACAAACTCCAACACCGTTCTACCATTTACCGACATATTCTAATACTTCAGGAGTCCGGAATTCTTACCAATAAAATTTTTCACGGTTCGGACTGCGGTATAGAAGTTGAAATTCATAAATATATCCTTATCTACAAAAATACCATCCAGCAATCAAGGCAATGGATACAGCAAGAGCTATTGCTTATTGATCAAAACACGAAAGTCAACTATGACATTGTTGCAACTTGCAAGGATAATGATTCCGGCAACTTTCCTGAAACATATAATATAAATAAGAACTGTGAAAAAGTTCAAAACAAAGATTTTAATACGGATCATCACGAAACATTAAGCAAGAAACAAGGAAGCAAGGTCTTTGTTTGGAATTACAATGAAACAAAGGAAACAATCGAGCAAAAGCAGGAAACAATTACACCGCGCGCCGGCTCAGATGCAACATTAATCCCAGCGATTAATCAGTACACTGATCGAGCGTGGGATTTTTCTAAAAAGATCCTTTACCCCAGCCAGACTTTCGCTGCCAATGAAATCACACTCACCAAAACTTACATTTCCGAATACTTTTCATTGATCAGCAAAGCTGGATTCAAAAACAATGTAGACCGATTATTCTATGAACTTTGTGAACGAGTTCTTCTTGCACGAAAGTATATTGACCGATCTCCATCACGATTCATTCCCGTACCCTGGACCTGGTTTGACAAACATTTTTCGGGAGGCTTCACCGGTACTTTGCCCTGGCTTAAAATTGCTCAAGAGAAAAGAAAGCATCTAAAAAATCAATACCAAAACCTATCCGAGTTGTGTCGGCTTTACAAGTCCTATTCTTTGTCACTATCTGTAGCCAGCTACAAAACTACTGAAAGCAAAGTAAAAGAAATAGGTGATGAATCCCTCACAAAGCTCTACTATGGCTGTGTAGCGAATAAAAGAAATTTCAATTCTAACTACCTACATGAATATTATAGAAAAAATAAAAAGCAATGAACAAACATAATTTCAAAAAGACAGATGTAACAGACAAAGCACTTTACAAGCTATGGGTTAAATATCTACCACAGTTTGTGACGAGTAAATTGCCCCAAATCAAAGTCTACTACAGTTACGATAAGCCAGGACAACCGCAGGCTGGATACAAAAAACTTTTATTGCTAGTCTACGAAAGACTGCACAAAATTAACATTGCCATTTTATATGACAATCAAACAAATAAAGAAATTAAACGATTCGGTAATGAGCAAAAGCATTGACATAAAGCCATACAACCTTAAGGATCTCTCTACAATATACGGAGTATGTGACAAAACACTGAAAAAATGGCTCGTGCCATTTGAAAAAGAGATCGGACAAAAACAAGGTAGGTATTTTAACATCAACCAGGTGAAAATCATTTTTGATAAACTGGGAGTTCCCCAAACCCTTGAAAATCTTTAGACAGAAATAAAACTGCTAAACCGGAAATAATCAGAACAAATCTTATTTCAAGAACAAAAACAAGAAAACATTTTTTCAAGGTTTCATATTTTCAAATCATGAACGCAACACCACACTATAGCCAGCCAGATAACAATACCACAGTATTTCTATTGGGAGCGGTTTTAAATATTCTTGCTTCAACTGAATGGTCTAGTCTTGTAGACTATGCTATTAAAGCAGTTATAGGAGGTATCGTATGGCTTGTGTTTAAAGTGATCAGCAATTACATCAGTCATAAGTTTATTAAAAAAGGCGATGGCCCGGACACCGATGACCAGGGAGAGTAAAATAGCGCTTGGAGCAGGAGTAGTCGCATTAGCAATAGGTATACCCTATTTACTAAAACTAAAACGTCTATCCGAAGAATTGGAGATCGTAACCAAAGTGAATATTCAAAAGGTTACCCTTACAGGACTCGAACTACGTGTAGATGTAACAATGAAGAACCCTACCGGTGGATCATTAAAAGTAAAATTCCCTTTTGTAAAAATGCTTTATAAAGATAGCGTTTTTGCAACGTCCGAAGTTAAAGATCAGGATTATGATATTCCAAAGTTTGGACAAAAACAGCTCGATCCAATTATAGTATCGCTGCCAATTATACAAATGGCAACCAATACACCGGATATGCTTTCAGCATATCGAAAGAATGGAAAGCTTGACATCGTTGTAAAAACAATTACAACTATTAACAATAAAGTGCCTTACACAAAGACTGATTCTTTGAGTGTTTAAAGGCTTGTAGTGAGAAGAAAAGTGAAGTTGAAAGTGGAGTTACATGCAAGCAGAAGTAAGACGATCTATTCGTTTCGGTGAAGAATTTGAACATTTGTTTCTTACTCCAAAAGGGAAACACATCACTATCCTCAAAGATGCGGAGGTTAATGATACGCTTACATTAATTCAAAAAACAGTTCCCCTAACTCTAAGAGATACGGAGAAAATTGCAAAGCTTCTCAAAGGCGATAGCCTGAAGGAGACTTGCGAAAACATCTGGAATTTTGTTTACAACCACATCCAATACAAAAGAGATGAAAAAGGAATTGAGCAAGTTAGAAGACCTGCGAGAACATGGTGGGACAGACAGCTCGGAGTTGACTGCGATTGCTACACAGAATTCATCAGTTCCATTTTAACCAATCTATCCATACCTCATAAGCTGCGCATTACAAAATACAATGGCAAAAGTTTCTTTCAACATATATACCCTATTGTTCCTAAAGATGGTGACATCAACAAACCACTTATCTACAGAGAAGACTATATAGTAATTGATTGTGTGAAAGACTCTTTTGACGATGAACAAACATTTTCAGCTTTTAAAGATTACGATGGTATGAGACTAGATTATCTCAATGGGATTGACGACGGGTTTCGCAATCCACAAAATGCAGATGTTGGTGATTTGTCTTCACTGGAATACGACCACGAGCTTAACGGTAAGTTCGGGAACTGGCTCAAAAAGGTTGGAAGTACAGTAAAGAAGGGTATCAGGTTTCTCAACCGCTTTACCAATCCAGGAACCATTATGCTACGCAATGGTTTTTTGCTTGCGATGAAAACTAATTTCTTGCGAATAGCAACCAGACTGCGGTTCGGCTACCTCAGTGATGAACAAGCCCAAAAGATGGGTCTTAACATGGACGCTTTTGCAAAACTGAAAAAGGTCGTTGAAAAGGCAGAACAAATTTACGACACCGCAGGTGGTAAAAAAGAAAATCTAAAAAAAGCAATTCTTGGAGGAAAAGGGAACAGAGATAAAAAAGTTCCTATGGATGGTCTTGATGGATTAGATGATATATACGCAGATCAAGCTGAGTACAACATCATTCATCATGGCACAATCAATGGCTTGGACAGAGATGAAGAATTAGGTGTAGTTGCCACTGCTTCTATTACCGCCGCTACTACAGTACTTGGAGCTGTTGCTGCCGCATTATCACAAGTCAAAGGACTTTTTAAGAAAAACACTCCTGAAGCACAATCATTTGACGCCGGCTCAGGTGGTGCTGTTGGTAGCGAAGGTGAAGCATCACAAGCCAGGATGAGTGCTGATGTACAAAGTGATAACAGTGCATCAAGTAAAGGTGATCAAACCCAAGACAACACAGCAAATGAAACCAGTGAAGACAATGCTGTACAAAACCCTACTAGTAATGCTGGAACAGCAGTACCAAGTAAATCAAGATCAAGCAGAATTGCTGTTAGCAATCAGCAAGCTGTGGTTAAATCAAAAACACCAGATGATCAGAAGCCAGCTCCAGATAATAATTCAGAAGGTTTCTTCTCTAAAGCAACATCGTGGGTCAAAGAGAACCCCGGTAAATCGGCCTTGATCGCGGGAGTAGTTGTTGGAGGAGGAATCTTGCTAAAAAAAATGCTCACCGCAAAACGGAGCCCACAAAATTTAAGTGGAGTTCCAAAGAAAAAAAAGAAGAAAAAGAAAGCACCTTCCGTCAAGTCAAAATCAAGAGTTACCACTATAGAAATCTAATGTTATGGCAAAGCGAAGAAAAAAAAGTACACATAAAAAATCAATCAATGGCACTCCTTCTATTAGCACATCAAAAGCTACTGTCGTTAGTGCGCTCAAAGAGGGCGGACTAATGCTAGGTTCTGCATTACTTGGCGGAGGAGCGGGAGCAGTCATTGGAAAACATTCCCTATTGGCGGGTATACCAATAGTACTCTTTGGAGCCTATAAACGGAATAAATACATCGCCTCCGCTGGACTAGGAATCTGTATAAGTAATGGTTTCCAAAAACCGCAAGCCCAAACGGTAAGCGGTGTAGAAGAAGACATGCACGGATTTGATATGGATCAAATCAAAGAACGCCTAGGTACATATTTCAAAAATTTCTCTGAAAAACTTTATCTACCCCAGGATCAACCAACCAACGGTATAGATGAAATGAACGGAGCAGACCACCCTACTTATTTCATCAATCCTTACAACAACAATAACAATCCATCTCTTGAAGGGGATCTGGATTTGAGCCAACTCAACAAGGTTCAATCTCAGATTGCACAAATGAATGGGATGGATGATCGTGAATTCTAAGTAATCAAATAAATAAGTACATATAAACAAAAACACAATGGACGAGTTCGGTTACGTGATGCAGAGTGAATACGCCAATGCAGGGGAACTGCTAGGGCTGGATGGGGAGAGTAACGCTGAATTATTAGGCTACCTAAATTCATTGGATGCTGTCTCCCGTGTAAGAGCAATGAGCAAGCTTGTGAAGAAACAAATTCCTTCAAGAGGCTCAAGAGCGGAATTTGAAAAGTTCTTTCCAGAGTTACCACAACACATCAAAGATGGATTGTTGAAAGGTACACTGAGATTAGCCGATCATACCGTGTATTCCATTAAACCAATTAATGGAGCAAAGACCATCAAGCTTTTTGAAAGCCAAGATGTAAAGGAAGTAGGATTAAGAAATATCAGTAATGCAAAGCTGCCTAAAAACATGGCATTACTGGTATCAGGAATCTACCTATTGCAAGGTGTGGCAGCATCACTAGGAAATGATGATGTGAAGGTCTCTACCTTTGATCAGCTAGAAAGTATTGGACCGCTTTCCAATGGTGAATTTAAACTGAAGGCAAACAAAAAGCAATTGGTCAGCGAAACGTCCAACCGCAAGTTCATTACCACTAACTACAACTTAGTGCCTAAGGGATATTTTAAACTCGCCAACCCACGTCTAATTCACGACGATGTAGAGATTGAGTTTGAAGTAGAGCTTGGAACCGTAACGGGCTTAAATGCCAATGCCGTGCTGTATGTAGGCTTGGATGGAACAGCTACTATCCCTTAGTATTTATGGAAGTTAAAATCATTCACAAAACCTTCAGTTTCCTGGTTGATCAGGATCAGACAACTTACAATAAGAAATTCGACCTGGACAAAAATGTCCGGGTCGTTCTTGGCTTAGTTCTGAGTTCTGATGATCCAAGGCAATTATACTTCAGAGGCTCGCAACGTTTGGAAATAAATGGAGATGAAATTTATCCGGAAGATTACGAGTCAAAACTTCTCATGTCAGGTATCAGTGTTCCTCCAAACGAAAAATACTTAGATCTAGGTAACGGAGTAATTGCTGGTAATGGAGAGATCAAGATGCTATTCAAGGATAGTGCAAATATCAATTCGGCATTCAGCTCTTACAAAGTAATACTTACAATCAAATGTGAGTTGAAATGATAAATATTAGTAAAAAAAGGAAGATTAGAATTGAAAAGGTACAAATCATAGCAACAGATAGTGTGAAAACTTTTGACATTCAACTTCCTTCAAATGTAAGCAAGATCACCGCAATCACAGTCACCTGTAATACCTGATCTCTATGCCTTCTTTAGGAACTCTTTCATTTCAATCCAACGATGACACTGATGTGTTTTTGGTTGCCGAAATAATAAACAGCCAATCTTTCCCTTCAGATGATTCAGTACTCGGCTATTCACTGGAAGACTTAGAAATTCAGCCTGTGTGGGTGACAGGAAGGCTACCTCAAAAAACGGAAGTAACCGTTGAAGGCGACACCACATGCCTACACTGTCTCTACCGCACTGACATCCCTAGAATGTTTGAAATGACCATTTACATCGAATACGAAGAGATAGAAGAATTGACCGAAGAAGAATTAGTAGATGAAGAAGAGAAGCCAAAAGAAATATTCTTATGACCGAAAGCTTTATCCTACAACTTATTCCGATGCGCATGACGCAACTGGGATACAAAAAATATCACATTCGTTATAGAGACATTGCAGTACTGCCAAATTCCAGGATTATCATACCGGCATACAATGAGCTTTGGTTCATTATTGATGACCCAGCGGGAATACGTGTAGAATCAGGTTACGGAGTTTACGACACAACCGGAGAACTGAATTCTTTTGATAACAATCATCAACACAGAGGTGAAATTCTAATCCTTAATCAAGATACAGATATTCGCCGGATAAAATTTGTACAAGCAATTATAGTCAATTGATATGGCCATCATAGCAAAACAAAAATATACTCAGGAAAAAATAGATAAGCTTCATGAGTACTTAAAGCTGTACAAGGAAAAGGACATGCCCATCGATTACGAAATATTAGTCGATGGATTTAAAGCCGTTCGTAGAACTTCTGATCCTGAAATGTTCAATATGTTTGAAAGCTTTGTAACGCCTGATAGCAAGGCTGTAGAAGTATTATTCTACACCGGCACCAGTAACAATAACGATAAACACATTTTCACTTTTGACGATGAGCCGAAAGACCAAGGTCTAAGTGGTATAGAAATCGACAATCGCATTCAGGAAGGCATTGAACGTGAAAAACGCAACTGGGAATTCGATTCCCTGAAAAAAAAGGTCAAAGATCAAAAAGAAGAAATTGATGAACTAGAAAAAGAGATCGAAAGGCTAGAGAAAGAAAGAGATGATCAACAATCTAAAGAATCTCCCCTTAAAGGAATTTTAGGAGAAGTAGGCTCAACTCTCGTTGAAACCCTTATAAGAAGAAATCCAAGACTCATTGCCAAGATCCCAGGTGGTGAAGCGCTGGCTGGTTTAATAGAGGAAGACAACAGAGAAAAAGAACAGGAAGAAATCACACCGGAAGCTGAAGTAAGTTTCAAATCCAAATCTGCTACTTCTTCTGAAAAGCTAAGCGAGGAACACCAGTACGCCATCACATTCGTCGGTCAGTTGAAATCAACTTTTACAAAATCAGAATTTGACAAAGTACTGGAAATACTGGAACAGTTTGCATCAAACAAGCAGACCATTGAAGAGACATTAACTAATCTAATCAATACCAACCATGACCAAATATAACTTTGAAGTGACGATTGAAGCTCACAGCGAACCTGAAGCAGTTGAAAAACTTAAAGCCGCTTCAACGCTTATGCAAAAGCTAAAGCCTCTTGAAATCAAGAAGCTTGCTGATGTAGTAAAAAATGATCCGATCAAAACCGCATTCGCAAAAAAGGCATTGGGACTATGAGCCACAAAAAAGATGGCTTTCACAAATTCAAAACAGTTGTCACCTACTCCACTCTTGGATTAGGAACAGCTACAGGATTATTCTTTGCAGCTCGCTTTCTAATTAAAAAAATCAAAAAGCAAAGTGCGGAGAAAAATAGTTTAAATGAAGGTGACCCTTCCACATACGCCCGTCAATTAAAGATGGCCTTTGACAATGATAATTGGATGGGATGGGGAACGAACACGCAACTTGTCATGCAGGTGTTTACTGAAATACCATCGAAATCAGCTTATCAAAAAGTACAAAATGCCTACTCAGGTTTGTACAATAAAAGTCTGAATGCGGATCTAGAAAGTGAATTATCAAGCGATGAATACAATCAAGTCATTAAGATTCTTAGCGCAAAAAAATGATGGCAAAGAAACAAGTTACTAAAAAACCAAAAGTAAAAGCACAGCCGAAGGCTACTCAAAGTAAGATTACACCCAAACGTGTTTTCATCTTTACTCTAGGATTAGGTGCAATTGGAGGAGCTGTTTATCTCGCCCGTGAATATTATTTAAATCACAAAACAGAAACATCCGAAGATTCACCAAAGCAAACATCAACAAGCTCTACAAACAAGACCTATAATTTCTTTAGCTCTGGTGGTGATAGTTTTCCATTAAAAAAGGGCAGCAAAGGACAAAGAATATTACAACTTCAACAAGCTCTAGCCAGCACGCTTGGACAAGATGTAATGGCGAAGAATGGTGGTATTGATGGTTCGTTTGGTGCAGGCACTGAGAACGCTTTAAAGCTTGCGGGTTATGGAAAAACGGTAAGCGAATCTTTGTTCAATCAAATTGTAAAAAATGAACCTACGATCATTTTCAATCCGCAGGATCTAGCAGAGAAACTTTACCACAATGCAGAAGCCAAGAACAGTAGTGCTGTCCTGGATACATTAAAACAAATCAAAGATGTATCACAATACACTTCAGTCAATGATGCTTACAAAAAAATAGGATTCGTGCGAAAGACCATTGTTACCAACCTGCTTGATC
>JAQBNU010000102.1 GCA_028288365.1 Chitinophagaceae bacterium
ATGCATTTCTATCGGTATAAATGGGAACATTGGAAGGTTTGACTCCGTCTACATCCTGGATGTAAAAACGTCCAACGGGTAAACTCACGGCTTGTCCTGTACCATAAACAAATGTACCGGAAAAAGAAAAACGCGAATTGAGTTTGTGTACAACGACTACAGAGATATCGTGCCTTCTGTCATAACGAGCCGGAAACCAGCTGCCATGGTTGATTTCAGAGAATTGCCTGTAGGTCCATGATAAAGTGTATCCAATCCATCCGGTTGTTTTGCCTTGTTTTTTTTCGAGGTAGAATTCTCCTCCGTAACTTCTTCCTTTTCCAAAAACAAATTCATTCTGCAGCGAATCGTTGACAAAAAGTTGGGCGCCATCTTTAAAGTCAATGACATTTTTCATTTGCTTGTAATAATACTCGTTGCTGAAAAAAAGTTTGTTGTTCAGAAAAGAAAACTCATATCCCAATGCCACCTGATCGGAGCGTTGCGGAGCTGGAATGTTTCCCGACGGATACCAGATATCGGTGGGCAATGAAGCCCCTGAGTTGTTGGCAAGATGGATGTATTGGTACATTCTGCTGTAACTTGCTTTGATGCTGAACCGTTGCTTTAATCTATAATTGACTTGCAGTCGTGGTTCCAATCCCTGATAAAATTTTTCGCGGTAAAACCATGACCAACGTAGTCCTGTGTTTACCACCCATCGGGAACCCACTTTAAATGCATCGTTTGCATATACACCGCCGCCTGTGCCGGCTAGAGCGGTACCGCTGGCAAATTGTACTTTCCCATCGGAGCTACCTGCCTGTAGTCTTGAAATGTTGAAAGCATAGCGGTTGACTTGAAGACCGGTTTGTAGGGTATGTTTCTTGAACACTTTTGTGAGGTTGCTCATTAAACCATAATCGCGTATGCCTGAAGTGAGACTGAAATTGAAAGTAGGAGATCCATTTTTTAAACGGTATTGATAATCACTCACAGAAAGGGTAGTGGTAAGTGTGGTACTCGAATCAATATGTTTTACCCAACTGACTCCTCCCAGTGTGTTTCCCCATTCGAAGCCAATGGTATTGTCATTGCTTTTAAATTTAAAAACATCTCTTCCCAAGTATCCTGTAAAGTGAATGTAATTTCGTTGGTTGACTTTATAGGTCAATTGAAGATTAGAATCATAAAAATAATAATCAGGAATGGGATTGTAATTGGGTTTGTTTTGATTGGCTTTATTTAATAAACGGGTAAATACATCGGCATACGTTCTTCTGAAAGAAATATTCCCCCACAGCTTTCCCTTGATAATAGGTCCGTCTAGGGCGAGTCTGGAAGAAATCAATCCTACACCACCATTTACAGTATGCTTGCTGCTGTCACCTTTATTGGTGTGAACATCTACAACGGATGATAATCGTCCTCCATACATGGCGGGAAATCCACCTTTGTATAAAGTGATGCTTTGTACTGCATCGGAATTGAAGACACTAAAAAAACCAAATAAGTGAGAAGGATTATAAACGGTAATGCCGTCTAGTAAAAAAAGATTTTGATCTGCTCCACCACCACGTACATAGAGTCCGCTGGAACCTTCTCCACCAGATTGTATACCGGGCTTGAGTTGTAATGTTTTTAATAAATCTACTTCACCAAATAGAGCAGGCAGTAGTTTCGCTTCTTTGGTGGTCAACGTTGTAGTGCTCATTTGTGAGCTCTCCAGACGATCCTGGTATGGGTTGCCTTCTACAATGATTTCATTGCGAGCAATAGATTTAAGGTAGATAGTTTGTTGAGCCGAAAATTGAGCAAGTGGAATTTCTATTCCTGCGTATCCCACATTTTCTATGATGAGAATATCATTGCCAGAACTGGTTTCTAATGTGAAATGCCCATGTTCGTCAGTGGTAGTGCCAACGGTTTTATTGTGTTTCAGGTGAATTACGGCTCCGATCATTGCAGAAGAATCTGAATGATCCCTTATCGTTCCTTCAATTCTATAGATCTGAGCATTGGATTGCTGTGCGAGCAGAATAAAAAGATTGAAAACACACATCCAAAGAACACCTTTCACTAATACTGTATTTTAGGGTTAATTTAAAAAACGGAAGAATGGTAACCTATATAAATTTAATAGTTTAAATTTATATAGGTATAGAAAAAAGGCATTATTATGAAAAAAGTAATCATCGCTCTCTTTATGGTCTGGTGCGCTAGTGCGAAGATTATGGCACAGACTTTTGAAGGCACATTTGTCATGCATGTGCAAGATGATAACTCCGTAAATATCATGAATATTGCCGTACGCAAGGATAAATTAATTCTTCAACCGATGGATCCTACCATACCTAAACCAGTGAAAGTTTTGATCAGTCAACATAGCAACGATGTATATGTACTGACAGAAGAACAAGGAATGAAAGTAGCCATCAAATATACCTTTCAACCTCCGGCTTCACTCGCTGCTGATTCCATCAAACCCAATGTCTCGTTTCAGGAAACTGGTAAAACTAAAACGCTCGAAGGTTATACCTGCAAAGAAGTTTTACTGGATAACCATATAGGACAACAATTACAGCTTTGGGTCACTTCGGAATTGGGGATGACGATGGCTCAGTTTTCTGAATACTTAGGCAAATTTTCTGCGGCATTGAATGGTGGGGATTATTATGATGTGACCAAGTACAATGCGTATGATATTTATAAAAATAATATGGCGTTAGAAATTAAGGAAGTCAAAGAAAAAGATGCTACGGTGATATTGATAAAAAAAATAGTTAAGACTTCTTTACCAGAAAGTGATTTCAGTACAGAAGGATATATGGTAGTAGACGTAAATGAATTACAGAAATAGTTAATCATAGCTTTTAGTCCTAAAAGAACAAGTGCAAACGTATCGTCCATTCAAAGATGTATACTCAACAGTAATCTTCCGATCTGTTTTTATGCTTGGGCTGATGATAGTCACCACTCAGGCCTGGTCCTATGATGCCTATCCGACAATTCCTTTTGAAGCCACTTACTGCATAGACTCAACGCATCTTTTATCTAAAGAAGACATACTAAATAGAAATCAACAGTGGACAAGAATAAAAGATCCTGAAAATTTCAATTTAGGGCACAACGATTTTGCGGTTTGGTTGCAGATTAAATTGCTTGCGAAACGTACGAATAGAGACGATATACTTTCTATTGAAAATGCACACCTGGATACTCTGATCCTCTATAAATATGTTAAAGGCGGTGTTGCCGAAATAAGCACAGGCGATAGACAACCGTTTGCACAACGAGAACATCAATACAACATGTTCATTTTTACACTTCCCGATTCCTGTGATTTTTTCTTGTTGAGAGCCAATACACAGGGAAGCCTTTCCATGCCAATAACCATCAGGAGTGTAGACCAATACATGGTGGAATCCAATATCGATACCATGATGCTTTCGATATTTTTTGGTATTGTTTTTCTCGCCGTTATGTTAAATGTCTTGTTGTATTACAGGATGAACGAAAAAATCTACCTGTTTTATGTATTGTGTTTATTAGGAAACGCAGTACTGAATGCAGCAGATTCAGGAGTTGGTTTTCAATTCCTCTGGCCGAATCAACCCTGGCTCAATCAATATGTAGCGGTGTTTTACGCTTGCCATGTCACAGGATTGTTATTTAGCCAGAAGTTCCTTTCACTCCGGCAGACGGCACCTTGGTTGAATAAATTATACACGGCTTGCTTCATCTACGTGGGCGTCTTGGTGGTGATCAACCTCATGGGGTATTATAATATTTCCATTCAGTACATCGTGTATTATTTTTATATTTCGTCGTTGCTGTTTTTATTTTCAGGCATATACATCTATTTCATTAAGAAATATAAACCAGCTTTTTATTATATGCTGGCCTGGGGATTTTATTCTATGTCCGGCATGGTCTACATGATGGCTTCAGAAGGATTGATACCATTTACTTTTTTGACAAAGAATGCAATGAAGATAGGAAACATCCTGGAGATTGTTTTTTTATTCATGGCTGTCATTGATAAAATATATGATTTGAGAGAAGGTAAACAACGCTCGGATCGAGAAAGCCTGAGGCTAGTAGAAGAGAACAGACAAATTTTGCTCGCTCGAAATAATGCATTGGAAAAGTTTGCCAACTTTACGGCGCACAATATTCGTGGACCGGTTTCCAGCATCATGGGACTTACGAATTTGTTTCAAATGGTAAAGCAGAACGAAGAAGAAACAGGTAAAGTAGTTGGTTATATAAAACAGTCTGCGCAGAAACTCGATGAAGTAGTAAAAGACATGATCACCTTATTGACCCTTAATAATATGGAAGAGTCTCAGCGAGAAGAATTGTTGATGGCTCCCGTTTACTATGAATCAAAAGAGCTTTTTATTTCTATGCTTTCTCCGGAGACAGAAATACTATTTGAAGAGTCTTTCACCAAAGATCGCTTTTATGCCGATGACATGATCCTGCGATTTATATTTGAACAATTGTTTGATAATAGTCATAAATTCAAAGAGGTATCAAGGCCTTTGAAGATCTCTATAAGAGAAGAAGAGGAAGCTGGATATGTATGTCTCTATTTTTCAGACAATGGAATTGGATTCGATTTTAACAAATACAAAGACGATGTTTTCGGTTTGTACAAACGCTTTCATAACAATGGCAAAGGGAAAGGACTTGGTTTGTATTTCATCAAAGAGTACATGCGGAAAATCAAAGGCAGCGTAAGCATTGTCAGTAAAATAGATGAAGGCACAGTGGTGAAACTGTGTTTTGAAAAAGTAGTTTTAAAAATAGAAGCATAAAAAAATCCCGCTCCATACATGAAGCGGGACAAAATAATAAATGTGTTGTATATTTAAACTAAGCTAGTTTAACATTCACTGCATTTACGCCTTTTTTGCCGTCTTGAAGTTCGAAAACAACTTCGTCGTTTTCTCTTACTTCGTCAACTAAGCCAGATACGTGTACGAAGTACTCTTTACCTGAATTTTCTTCTTTAATGAATCCAAAACCTTTAGAAGTGTTAAAGAATTTTACTGTTCCTTTATTAGCCATTGTGTTGTTAATTTTATTTACTACAATTATACACATTCTTTTTTGAAAGATCTGCATTTGTCCCTTTTTTTTTCAAGGAAGCTAGAGGATTACATTGGTATAACACATTTTAAAAGAACTATTTACCCCTGTTTCTTTTATCGGGAAACTGTTTTCAGGCCTATAATAGAGCCAATCAGCATGAAAATGAATAAAAGTCTCCAGAAATCGGTGGGCTCATTGTAGAGATAAATGCCCATGATAACGGTTCCTACAGCTCCTATTCCAGTCCAAATGGCATAAGCTGTACCTATTGGAATGGTTTGGATGGCGATATTCAAAAGAATAAAGCTAAGGGTGATGCAAATGAAGAAGCCTATGCTCCATTTATAATGGGTGAAATTATTGGAGAGTTTGAGGCAGCTGGTAAAACCTACTTCAAATAAACCAGCAATGATGAGGATGATCCAATTCATAGTTGAGAAATGAGAAATCATAGATCAGAAATGAGAAAATCAGATTTCTGATCTCTCCTTTCTGATCTCTTTAAAAGGCGCGATTAATACCCAATATAAACCGTGAGCCAGCTTTGAAGTTGGTCGAACTTTCGCTCAACCACAAGGGCATGTCACAACGTATGACCAATGGTGTAATGTCGTATGGTGAAAACTTGATGTTCAACGCACTTCCTATTCCGGCATCTGCATATACCTTGGAAAATTCTATGCGATCTGTTCTGTTGCTTTGTAAGAGGGCTACATCATAAAATAAATAGACATCTAAATGCAAGGGTTTGGTATACTTCATGGCTTTCACATGAAATAATTCATCCAGATCTATTTCGGCATTCCAGGCTGCAGTGCTTGCGGTGTATGATGTCGTAAGCGTCGTGTCTCTGCCATTAACAGTTGCTTTTTCTGTGAGTACTTCTCCTGCAAATCCTCTCAGGTTCATCCCTCCGCCAGGCTGATACAACCAACTTGAATTGATCGTGTTGGCTGGAAAGAAAGTGCGTGTGCGGCTAAATTTATCATTCACCATGCTTTCAGGCGATGCACCTTGCACAAAAGCCATGGATTCAAACGGTGTACTTTGATTGGCAGCCTGTGCGTATATGCGTGAAGAAATATCCAGCTTCTTCCATTTCCATTTGTTGATCGATTCCAATGTGAGTCGATTGTAATTGTAATCGCTGGCGACGAAAGGTGTGCGCAATTCTATTCGCAAAGTACCATTGCCCTTTGCGTAAGTGTATTTTCTAAGAAGGTACGTGTTTAATGTGGCGTTGATATAACTGTTAGGTGCCTTTCGCACATCTCCCCAGTAGCGGTACAATTGATAATCGTACGTAGATGTTTCGTTGATGAGGTACTTGGCTTGTATACCGAGCAAGGTGTATTTAGGATTGTTCTGGTCTTGCTTGCGAAACATTTTTTCCAATCCGGCGCTGGCCATCCATATTCCTGCATTGTAAGAGAAGGCATTGGTATGGTAAAGTTGTTTGCTGAGCAACGATAAATTTCTTTTATAACTCCAATTCCATGCAACCGATTGATTGTAGGTATGAAAGTTTTCCGGCAACACTTGTCCCAAGGTCGTATTGCCCCAAACCGATAAAGAGTAATTGTACTTTCTGTAATAACTGCCTTCTGTATGTATACCCAACATCACACCGTCTTGCTGTTGATACCATACATCTGGTCTCCAGTATACTTTTTTACCTTTCCATTCCGGATACAAAGGGATGCGATGATCAAACTGATGCTTCGTGAAATTGGTTTTTCCTTTTTGATTGTTAGACAAGTCTATGTCTGCAATTTGACGATCGGGGTCTATGGTGACGGACTGCAGAGGAGAAGAGGTATAGGCTTTGAATGTATACGTTGGTTTCAATAAATCCCAACCGTACCACTTGGGAAGAATACTATCCATGCGAGGTTTGACGAACCAGGTGTTGGGTATGTAGTAGCGAATGTTTTGTTTGTCTTTTGTCTGGATCAAAACTTCGAGCGGCATTTGCATACGCCCTTTGCGCTTTAATGTAATGTCGTATGCATAACCGGTAGGTACGTTATGTTTTTTTATTTTGCCCACTTTGTAATCGATGTACTTAGTCGTTTCTAACCATTGATCGAAAAACCAATTCAAGTCTGTGCCTGAGGATTCGATGATGGCTTGTCTGAAGTCGTCCGGATAAGGATGAGCCATGCTCCATTTGGCTACATAATGTTTCATCGCTTTTAAAAACAATTCATCACCCAATACTTGTTTCAGGTTGTACAACATGACGCCTGTCTTGTAGTAAACCAAACCATAGTTTCCTCCGTGACGCAGCGCCCCATTGAAAGCCGATGAATGTGTATTCAATGGTTCATCAAAATTTTCCGTGACATGATTCAAATAAGGAAGGTAAAGGTTGAGGTAATCGTTGTCTATGGGATCAATGTATTTACTGATGAATTTGTTGGGACCTTTGCGTTCGCGGATTTTTCCATTGATGTCATCCAGCACCCATGCGGTTAAGAACTGTGTGAAGCCTTCATCTAGAGAAGCACGATACGTTTCATTGGAACCTACCATACCATAAAACCACATGTGTCCTACTTCGTGTGCAAGCAAGCCTTGATGCTGAGGATAGGTTCCGCCATCGAGTGTAAGCATGGGATATTCCATGCCGTCTTTCGCATCAGCAATGATTATTTTTGGCCATGCATATTGTCCGAAGTCGCGTGAATAAATTTGTATGACGCGTAATGTGAATGCACCAGATGACTGCCAATAGATCGCGTGATGTTCCTGCGCGAGCGTAATGACTTTGATGCCTTGCCATTCCAATTGTCCGATGCGGTATGTCGGATCTGTGGTAAAGGCAAAGTTATGTACGTTCTCTGCATGAAAGATCCATGTTTTTGTTTTCCCTTTTTCTTTGGGAATGACGATGGATGGTTTTTCTCCGTAAGGTTTCTTGGCGAAATTTTTAAGATCCAGTGCGGCACGTAAACTATCGGGTAGCACTTCTTTGTAATTGACAATCTCTCCCGTACCATCACAAATGTATTCCTGCGGCAGTTGAAGTGCAATGTCGAAAGTGCCAAATTCATTGTAATATTCTTTATCCAAATCCTGATCGGTATTCCATCCTGAATGCGCATCATACACACAGACCGTAGGATACCAGTGTACGCCATCAAAATGTTTACTGTTGAATTCTGAGTAGGTTTTCATCCTTCTTCGCATACTGCCGGTGTCGAACCATGTTTTGAAATTCATGTGTACTTGTACAGAGTCGCCTGGAATTAAGGCTTGCGAGAGTATTATTTTAAAAACAGTATTATCTTGAATGATCTTGAGCGATTGTCCGTTGACGGTTACATTAGAAACGATGGTCGTTAAACCCTGTTCTTCTTTTTTTCCAAACTTAACGGCTACATGATTTTCTTTGGATAACTCATGGTAATATGACCCTGGTCGGAAGGCATCCTGGTAAATATGAAAATACATTTCACGCAATGTGTCGGGAGAATTGTTCCAGTAAGTAAGTTCATAAAACAGAGCATCTAATACATCCGCCGAATCATCGAGTGCTGTGTGAATTTTATAATGTACATCCTGTTGCCAATAGCCCGGGTTTGTTTTTTTGTTTTTCCAGTAATAAGGATTGGTAGTAGAACGATAGGTATTGGGTTTCGTAAAATAGGACTCGTAAGATTGGGCGAATAGCACCGTGCCATTCAGTGCAATCAAGAAGCTGAAATAGAAAATAAATTTCATCGTGCTGGTCTAATGAGGTTGACAGTATTGATAAATCGCTCGCTCTGCGGCTTCGTATTCTAAGTCTTGAGAAGTGGTGAAATCTCTGCAGGCATCTAATGTATCTTGTGTGGCGATGGACAGCAATCCACGCAGGTAATAATGAGCACCGTTGTTGGGGTTAATGAAAATGGCTTTATCCAGATTCATTCTTGACTTTTCAAATTCAATATTTTTATAATGAACATAGCCTATTTTCTGATAGGCAAGATCAGAGTCTGGGTGCTTGTCGGCAAATAGATCCAACTCATTCAATGCCGCATTCCAGTTTTTATTTTTGATGTAACATTCTCCCTTGAGCAGGTAGATGGTATCATTGAAAGTAGGAGAGATCTCTTCCAACGTAATAAGCGATTTGTTGTATTCGTCCAACTGCACATAGCATTGAGCCAGCTTGTAGAGTAAGGTATCTTTATTACCTTCTTTGTGTTGAATAACGGCGCCGTATAAATAGGCGGCTTCCAGGTACGACTCTTTAAATTCCGGTCTCGCGGCAATCAATACCTTGGCAAGGTGTTCCTGAATCTGGTGATTGCTATTGTCTATCTCTAGTCCTTGCTTGTAATAATATAAAGCTCCGGCATAGTCTTGGTTGATTTCTCTGTCAAGTCCCAATTCATAATCTTCATTAGAAGCCAACCTGTTCATGACGTGATATAAAGTATAACCACCGGTGACAAGCAATAAAATAATGCCAATAACGATTAGGTTTTGTTTAGTAGGCAAACTCAATTGAAAAGAAAAGGAAGCCTGAGATTGTACGGGTGCCGCACGTCTGGCTCTTTGCTGTGCTGCAGGCTGAGGTCTTGTCGGGCGTGATGTCACAGCAGGACGTTCTGCCTGGTATAATTTTAGATCGTATTGTTGCCGCTTGGTAGGGTCTGATAAAATGATATAGGCAGCATTTACCTTTTTGAAATGGTCTTCGTAAAACTTATTGCCTGGATTAACATCGGGGTGGTATTTTTTGGCCAACGTTTTATACGCCTTTTTAATGCCATCTAATGATGCATTGCGGGGAACACCTAGTACCTGATAATGGTTATATTCCATGGATGAATGATAAACACCTAATTCCAAATATAATGATATCTGATCAAGTAATTCTGATTTTTTTACCGGGAAGCATTTGAATGAGTCCATTCATTTCCAGTTGTAAAAGAAGACTGGCTGTTCTAGAAATATTGATGCCACTTTTCCATGCCAGCTCATCAAGTTCGATGGTGTCTTGTTGTTCCAGTAACTCGTAGAGTTGAACTTCTTCCGGACTAAGAGTCGCAATGAGTTGGGTGTCTTTTAATTTGAATTTGGAATGCTTGGCAGATTCTACATCCCAGTTGAGCAGGGCGGCTACATCTTTTCCCGAAGTGATCAGATGTGCCTGGTTATTTTTTATCAGGTCATTGCAACCGGTAGAGGTGAGAACATTTAGATTACCGGGTATAGCCATCACTTCTCGGTTATAGGAATTGGCCAGTTGCGCCGTAATTAAAGCACCACCTTTTTCACCTGCTTCGGCTACGATGACACCTTCACACAGGCCCGCAATGATGCGGTTACGAGCAGGGAAGAAATACATTTCAGGTTTGGTATCCGGTGGATATTCAGAGATCAAACCGCCTTGTTCGCACATCGTGTTGGCAATGTTTTTATGCAGATTGGGATAAATATTCTGGATACCACTTCCTAATACAGCAATGGTTCGTAATCCTAGATCAAGACAAATTTTATGTGCCGTGATGTCTATACCATAAGCCAGCCCACTGATCACGACAGGGTTCCATGGTGCAATTTCTTGTAATAAATTTTCTAAACATTGTTTTCCGTAAGCGGAAGCTTTGCGTGTTCCAACTATTGCGATGGTCTTGGTATGATCAGTATCTATCGTGCCTTTGTGAAATAACAAGAGAGGCGCATCTTCTATTTCTTTCAAACGTCTAGGATAATTAGCATCGGTGATGAAGGAGATGTTGATGTGATGCTTCTCACATTGCTGAAGAATGTTTTCCGCCTTTCTAAAAATCTCCGGATCTTTTACGGCTTGAGCAACCTGGTCTCTGATGCCTGGTATTTTTTGGAGTTTGCCCGATGGAGTAGCGAAGATTTGTTGCACGCCGCCACAATAGGTGATGAGTTGACGTGCGCTGTAAAGGCCTACACCATTGACCTGGCTGAGTGCCACTTGGTATAATAATTCTTGCATAAAAAATGATATCAATAAAAATGTAATACAATAAAGGATTATTTGGTGTTAGGTCTTTCGACCTGACACCAATACAATGATTTCTTTCATTCGCTCTTTTCCTGGACGCCCACCGCACCATGCTTTACGAAAACAAGATAACAATGTATTCGCGTGAGGGATAGGAACGGAAAGCCCACAGCGAGCCTCTAAATAGGATCATGTTTAAAGGCTTGATCCGAGCGAGGACTTGTAGTGGATAGCCCGACCCGCAGGGACACGCCCAAGATCTTATTACAATAAAAACTGACTTATTCATTTCAATAATTATAAAAATAAAAAATGATGCATTCTTAACTGAAAAAACAAAGAACTCAATCTGTCAATCCAAATTCTTCTTCAATTCTACTAAAAAATCTCGAACCTTTTCTAACGATTCCAACATTTCATTGTTCGATCTGACTTTGTGCTTTTCAGTTTTGAGTATTTCTTTGGCACCCTGTAAGGTGTAGCCCTTCTCTTTCACCAATGAATACACGAGTTTGAAGTTTTCGATGTCTTCCTGTGTGTATTGTCTATTGCCCTTTTTGTTTTTTTTAGGTGCGAGCAATTCAAATTCATTTTCCCAAAAACGAATCAAAGAAGTCGTCACTTTGAATATCGCAGCTACTTCTCCAATGCTGTAATACAGTTTCTCGATGTCTTTTTCTTTGTAGGGCAAGGGGATAATATTTGTTTCAAAATTACTTTAAGTGATGGAATATATAAGTTTGACACTGTTGTACTTATCCACATAGAATCCACGAGGTAGAAACAGGTTGATAATCAGTGGAGGAAGGTTTGTAGGAGATTAGACTTGAGATTTAGTTTGTTGGAATGAAGCAGATGATTTCTAGTTTACTTAGCATGTTTTCTTGGGCGTGCCCCTTCGGGTCGGGCTTTCCGCTTCAATCCCTCACGCAAACAGCGCTTCAATTTTTCGAATAAAAATCCTTTAAACTACCTTAAAACTGGCTGATTTTGATTAAATTTGCGCTCGCTAAAAAATGCAGGGAACGATTCGCTGCATCGCATCAAGAGAAAGAAATACCTACAATGAAAGCTAACGAAATCAGACAAGCGTACTTAGATTTTTTTCAATCCAAAGGACATCAGATTGTTCCTTCGGCTCCTATTGTCAACAAAGATGATCCGACCTTGTTGTTTACCAACGCAGGTATGAATCAGTTCAAAGATTATTTTCTGGGTAACCAGGTTTCCAAATACAAACGCATTGCCGATACGCAAAAATGTTTACGTGTTTCCGGAAAGCACAATGACCTGGAAGAAGTGGGAATAGATACCTATCACCACACCATGTTTGAAATGTTGGGCAACTGGTCGATCGGTGATTACTTCAAAGAAGAAGCCATCGCCTGGTCATGGGAGTTGTTGACGGAAGTATATAAGCTTCCCAAAGATCGTTTGTATGTATCTGTATTTGGTGGCGATCCTTCTGAGAATTTAGAAAAGGACATGGAAGCGTACAACTTCTGGAAAAAATGGATTGCGGAAGACCGCATCATTTTTGGTTCGAAGAAAGACAACTTCTGGGAGATGGGTGATCAGGGGCCTTGCGGTCCTTGCTCCGAGATACACGTGGACTTGCGCTCTGCGGAAGATGTCGCAAAGGTTCCAGGAAAAGATTTGGTGAATGAAAGTGATCCCTTGGTAGTAGAAATCTGGAACAACGTTTTCATTCAGTACAACCGCAAAGCGGATGGTAAGCTGGAAGAGCTACCGGCCAAGCACGTCGATACCGGAATGGGTTTCGAACGTCTGGTGATGGCGGTACAAAATAAAAAATCAAATTACGATACGGATGTTTTTCAGCCGATGATTTCCTACATCGCAGCGCAATCCGGTATACCTTACGGACAATCTGAAAAAACAGACATCGCTATGCGTGTATTGTCTGATCACATCCGTGCGATTTCCTTTACCATTGCGGACGGTCAATTGCCTTCCAATGCAAAAGCAGGTTATGTGATCCGTCGTATCCTGAGAAGAGCGGTGCGTTATGCATATACCTTCTTAGGATTTAAAGAGCCGTTCTTAAATCAATTGGTTCCCTTATTGGCTGAACAATTCAAGGGTGTATTTCCGGAGTTGCAGGCACAAGTTGGTTTCGTACAGAAGGTAGTATTGGAAGAAGAAAATTCTTTCTTGAGAACATTGGATACTGGTTTGAAACGCATCGAACAATTAACAAGTAACTTTACTTCTGCTAATAAAAACATCGAAGGTAAAGTAGTATTCGAATTGTATGATACGTTTGGTTTTCCTGTCGATCTGATTTCTTTGATCGCCAGAGAAAACGGATACACTATTAATGAAGCTGGCTTTGAAGTAGAGATGAATATCCAGAAAGAACGTTCACGCAAAGCAGCGGCAACAGAAGTAGCAGATTGGGCGATCGTTTCAGACGATGATGAAGTAGAATTTGTTGGGTACGATTTATTGACGGCTACTTCTACGATTGTTAAACATAGAACAGTGAAGTTAAAAGGTACAGAAGAGTTGCAAGTGGTCTTAGATACAACACCTTTCTACGCAGAGAGCGGTGGACAGGTAGGAGATACAGGATACCTGACGAGTGCAGCCGGCGAAAAGATCAGAGTGAAGGATACGCGCAAAGAAAATAATTTGATCATTCACATTGTCGACAAACTTCCGAAAGATCTAAAAGCAAAATTCGAAGCGAAGGTAGACGGTGATAGAAGACATGCGATAGAGGCCAATCACAGCGCGACGCACTTGTTGCATGCAGCTTTGAAAAAAGTATTAGGCGAACATGTGAATCAGAAAGGTTCATTGGTCAACGATAAAGTATTGCGTTTTGATTTTTCTCATTTCTCTAAAGTGACAGACGAAGAGCTGTTGAAAATAGAAGAAATTGTCAATGGAAAAATCAGAGAAAATGTAGCCCTGGAAGAGCGTCGTTCAGTACCAATCGATGAAGCGAAGAAATTAGGAGCGATGGCATTGTTCGGTGAGAAATACGGAGAATATGTTCGTATGATCACCTTTGATCCTGCATTCTCCCGTGAGTTATGCGGAGGTACACATGTGAAAGCAACAGGTGAAATCGGTTTGGTAAAAGTAACCGCTGAAAGTTCTGTTGCTGCCGGTGTAAGACGTCTGGAAGCAGTGACAGGAAAAGGTGCTGAAGAACACTTCAGAGCATCGGATGCAGTGATGGCGAAGTTGAGCGATTTGCTGAAACAACCAAAAGACATTGCAAAATCCTTGGAACAATTGATCCAGGAAAAAGAGAGCTTACTGAAAAGAGTACAAGCGTTGGAATCTATACAGGTCGGTGTCTTGAAAACAGAATTGTTGGCGAAAGCGAAAAAAGTAGACGGCGTGAATGTCATCATTCAACGCGTCGATCTTCCTTCTGCTGATGCGGCGAGACAATTGGCGTATGACCTGAAACAAGTTTCTCCTTCTTTATATTTAATATTCGCAGGACTGGTAGACGATAAACCGCAGGTGACAATTATGTTCTCTGACGATGTGGTAGAAAAATGGCAACTCGATGCGGGTAAATTAATAAGAGAGCTAGCGAAAGAAATCAATGGCGGTGGTGGCGGACAGAAGTTCTACGCAACAGCCGGAGGCAAGGATGCCGCTGGTTTAGATAAAGTAGTTGCGAAGGCAAACGAGAGCCTGAAACAATTGAATTAAAGAATTTTCCTGTGTATTTGTAATTGAAACCTTTTATTTACGAATCAAACAGAATCATTCCAATCATATAATCATTCAAATCATAGTACGTAGGATGGGATTAAGTAAAGAAATTTTAGACAAGTACCAACCAGTAATCGGTTTGGAAGTACACGCTCAACTGTCTACGCAAAGTAAAATCTTTGCACCGGACTCCACTGAATTCGGGAGCATGCCTAATACCAATGTGAGTGTGATCACGCTGGCGCATCCGGGTATTCTGCCAAGACTGAATAAAAAAGTTGTAGAGTACGCCATCAAAATGGGATTGGCTTGTCACTGTGAAATCAATCGGTTGAATTTCTTTGACCGCAAAAATTATTTTTATCCCGATCTTCCAAAAGGTTTTCAAACCACACAAGACAAAGCACCGATATGTAAAGGTGGATACGTGGACATCAAATTGAAAGATGGTCAGGAGAAAAGAATTACACTCAATCGTATCCACATGGAAGACGATGCAGGTAAAAACATGCACTTGGCTGGTGAAGTAGATACGTTGGTAGACTACAACCGTGCAGGAGTTCCTTTGATAGAAATAGTAACGGAACCGGATGTTCGTACGTCTGATGAAGCGTTTGCTTTGATGACGGAAATCAGAAAACTAGTGCGTTACCTGGAAGTATGCGACGGCAACATGGAAGAAGGTTCTATGCGTTGTGATGCCAATATTTCAGTGATGCTGAAAGGTGCGAAAGAATACGGTAAGAAGGTTGAAGTGAAAAACATGAACTCGATCCGTAACGTGCAACGGGCCATTGATTTCGAAATCGAACGTCAGATTGAAATGCTGGAAAAAGGCGAAACGATTTATTCAGAAACACGTCAGTTCGATGCAGAGAATGGTACCACACATGGCATGCGTACGAAAGAAGAACTGAACGATTACCGTTATTTCCCTGAACCAGATTTGCAACCGTTGCACATCAGTGAAAAATGGTTGGCAGATATCAAAGCAACCATGCCAGCTTTGCCCGAAGAATTATACAAGAGATTTCATGCAGACTATGCCTTGTCGGACTATGATGTTTCTGTGTTGACAGATACCAAAGAAGTCGCTTTGTATTTTGATGACTTGTGTTCCAAAACAAAAAATTACAAAGCTGCTTCCAACTGGGTGATGGGTTCAGTGAAATCATACCTGAACGAATTGACGTTACACATGAATGAATTTCCTATCACGACAACGGTGTTGGCAGATTTAATTGCATTGATTGATTCAGGAAAAATCAATTACTCCGTAGCGAGTCAGAAAATATTCCCTGAACTCTTGAAAGCAGATGGCCGTTCTTCTTTGAAGATAGCGGAAGACCTGAACCTGATACAAGAAAGCGACAGCGGTCAGTTGGAGCCAATCGTACAAGAAGTATTGTCGAAGTATCCAGAGAAGGTGACCGAATATAAAAATGGCAAAAAAGGATTGATGGGTTTATTCGTGGGTGAAGTAATGAAAGCGAGTAAAGGCAAAGCAGATCCAAAGGTAACTACTGCTTTATTGAATAAATTTCTTGACAATTAATATCTCCATGATGAAACGATTTCATGCACCGCTGATTCTATTGCTTTTCGCTTTGTTGACTGCTTGTTCTTCTGACAAAGAAAAAGAACAGGTCAAAGGTGAGTCGACCTTGGTGTTGAAACTCTCCGGTGTTTCAGGTAGTAAATTGCTTCTGCAAGAATTGAGCGACAAAACCTGGATTACCATAGACAGCACGATGGACTATAAAGGATCAGTTTCTTTTACGGTTAAAAATGCAGAAACGGATTACTATCGCTTTCTGGATAGTGCGTCCAACATGGGCATTGTGATTTTAATTCCGGGTGAAAACGTAACATTGGAAGGTAATCTGAAAGAGCTGGTGAAAACTTGTAAGTCACCTGATTCCAAAGAGAACAATCAGTATTATAATTTCCAACGTCAACTTTCAGCCATCAGAAGTCCTGAAGAAGAGTGGGTGAAAAAATACCAAGGCTTTATGGAATCACCGAAGACAGAAGATTCGGCTACTTACTATGTCACTAAATTACGTGACATGCAGGATGAATCGGATAAATTTGTGAAGTCATACATTGACTCGATCATGCCTTCGTTTGCGATTTACAGCATGGTCAATTACCTGCGCATAGAAAAAGAATTCGACTACATGTATGCCTTGGCTGATCGCATTAAAAAAGAAATGCCAGATACGAAATACTCCCGTTTGTTTGTGGGTGAAATCAGCCGTATGAAAACCTACAAAGACGAAGAAGCTACGAAAGGAAAAGCGGCTGTTGGTAAACCGGCTCCTAACTTTACATTGAATGATCGAAGTGGAAAATCAATTTCTCTGGCTTCCTTAAAAGGGAAATATGTATTGATTGATTTCTGGGCTTCCTGGTGTGGACCTTGCAGAGCAGAAAGTCCGAACATGGTGAAGCTGTATAATAAATTCAAAAGTAAAAACTTTGAAATTCTCGGTGTGTCGCTGGATGGCAGTGAAGACGCCTGGAACGGTGCCATTGAAAAAGATGGATTGAATTGGACACACGTTTCTGATTTGATGCAATGGAACTCTCCTGTAGTGGCGCTGTATGGAATAGAAGGCATTCCTGCTACGGTGATTGTTGATCCTCAGGGAATCATTGTCGCTAAAAATTTAAGAGGAGAAGAATTGGATGCTAAATTGGAGGAATTGTTATAATGTCGGTCTCTTCATCTGAAAATAATAAAATAGAAACCATACTCATTGCTGGAGTTGTTATCCCTCAACTGTTGAGTTTTGTTTTGCGTTCCACTGTAGAAGGATATTTGTTTTTTGCGTTCTCCATTGGTTTTTTATTAGTGTTGATTGGTTACTATGTGTATTGCTTTTCTTCTTCAAAGAAATTTATCTTTTTACTTTTGATGGCTGCTGCTCTTGGCGTTGATCTCTACTTGAAACAGGAAAGTGCTCTTGGTTCATTGCGCATAGGTGCCCGAAGTTTGTTGGGTTTATGGATGATGGTATTTGCGGTGAAGCAAATCATCAAAATAAAAAGTTTTGAAATGCTGACGTTGATAGCTGCATTGTTTCTACTACTGAATGCGGTATTGTATTTGCCTATCGCCACACATGAAAATGTTGAAATCATCATCTTGTTTGGATCAGTGTTTACTTTAGCTACGCTGGTGTATTATGAAAACCTGTGGGATCAATACGATGCCGTAGAGAAAAAATGGATCATCGTTTGTTTGCTGACTTTACTGATGGATGTGTTTTTCTTGTCGAAAGATTTATTCTGATTCAAGCGTTTAACCACAATGGTTAAATAGCTTGCATTTTTAAGGATTATAATCGATATTATAGAATGAATTTTTCAATTTTAATCCGCACTTTTGTGTTATCGAATTGTAAATCATTTGACCGTGTCCGTAGAGGTAAAAGAGTTAACTAAAGTTTTTGGTCAGCAAGTGGCTGTAGATCACATTTCTTTTTCTGCGATGAAAGGAAAGATCACTGGTTTTCTCGGACCTAATGGTGCTGGGAAATCGACGACCATGAAAATGGCTACCAGTTTTATTCCACCAACATCAGGCAGTATTTTGGTTTGCGGTTACGATGTGGTGCAACAACCACTCGAAGTTAAAAAGAGAGTAGGGTATCTTCCAGAGCATAATCCATTGTACCTGGACATGTATGTGCACGAGTATTTGCAATTCGTCGCTTCTCTTCATCAATTAAAAAATAAGAGTGTCACGCGAGTGAAAGAAGTTGTAGGATTATGTGGATTGACTTCGGAACAAAATAAAAAGATAGGTGCTTTGTCAAAAGGATATCGTCAAAGAGTCGGTATCGCTCAAACATTGTTACATGATCCTGAAGTATTGATTCTCGATGAACCGACAACGGGTCTTGATCCCAACCAAATCATCGAAATCAGAAAACTCATCAAAGAGTTGGGCAAAGATAAAACCGTTATTTTCTCTTCACATATTTTACAGGAAGTAGAAGCGATCTGTGATCAGGTCGTGATCATCAATAAAGGAAAATTAGTTGCCAATTCGTCTGTTAAAGAATTGTTAAAATTAAATGAAGTGTCTTGTTTGCATGTTCGCTTCAATGGTGTGATCGATGTGACTTCGTTGAAAGCCATCCAAGGCATTACTTCTTTGCAATTGCAACCGGATGGTTCGGTGATGATCTTTTACGAAGCAGGATTCAATATGCAGGAATCCATCATGCATTACGCTGGCGAACGCAAGCAGCAACTGGTGGAGATGAAACAAATCGAGCAAAATCTGGAAGGTATTTTCAGGATGTTGACGACTCATTAATTCGAATTCAAATTTATGTTAGCCATATTAAAAAAAGAGTTTTTTCATTTTATACATGCCCTGATTGCCTACTTGGTAATCCTTGTGTTTTTAACCTTCATCGGTTTATACACTTGGGTGTTTCGGGAAAGCAGTGTGCTGGATTATGGTTTTGCTGAATTGGATAGTTTGTTTTCTTTCGGTCCCATCGCTTTCCTATTTCTTGTTCCTGCTATTACCATGCGTTCCTTCGCGGAAGAAAAGAAAGACGGTACGTTGGAATTATTGTTGACCCAACCGATCACGGATTGGGACCTGATTATTGGTAAGTACCTTGCAGGATTGTTACTGGTTGTCTTTGCTCTGTTACCTACTTTAATTTATTATTATTCGGTATATCGTTTGGGTAATCCTGTTGGAAACATAGATACCGCAGCCGTGTTCAGTTCTTATATTGGATTGCTATTGGTTGGGGCAGTGTTTGTTTCGGTAGGTATTTTTTCTTCTTTACTTTCTACCAATCAAATAGTATCCTTCATTACTTCTCTGCTGGTGTGTTATGTATTATACGATGGTGTGCATCGTCTGGCACTGTTGCCGCTATGGGACAATGCTGGTTACATCATTGACTTGTTCAGTCTCGACTATCATTACAGAGCATTGAGTAAAGGTGTTGCAGATGCACGTAACGTCGTGTATTGCTTAAGTGTCATTGTGGTCATGCTTTCGTTGAGCAAATTAAAATTGGGGAGCAGACAATGGTAAAGATTCAATTTCCTCGTCGTAAAAAATCATTGGATCTCCTGGAGTTTGCACTCATCTTGGGAATCGTTGTATTGTTGAATACCTTTGTAGCCGTTTACTTTTTTCGTTTAGATTTTACGGAAGACAAACGTTATTCTGTTTCTCCACAGGCAAAGGATATACTTTCCAAACTGGATGATCCGATCACCATTGAAATTTACCTTACCGGAAAACTAGATCCCGACTACGAACGTTTGCGTCGTGCGATAGAAGATAAGCTGGAACAATTTAAAGTATATAGCGGTAGCGAACTGACTTATCGTTTTGTTGATCCTTCTGCCGAGACGGATGAAGCGATCCGCGAACGTCAGATGTCGATGCTCATGCAGAAAGGCGTGCAGCCGATGGTATATCAAAAAGAAGAAGGCGGTAAAAAAGAACAAGTGCGTATTTTTCCAGGTGCGATCATGACCTATAAGGAAAGAGAAGTACCGGTGCAATTCATCAAAGGCGTTCGTTTTTCTGATCCGGCTACCTATGTCAATCAGGCGGTAGAAAGCGTGGAGTTTGAATTGCTACAAGCCTTGAGAAAATTATCTTCCGAAGATTTTGTAGACATCGCTTTTATAGAAGGACATGGTGAGCTGGGTGAACAAGATGCTTCTTCTTTCATTCGTACCATTGGCAATTACTATTCTATACAACGTGTCAACCTGAGCAAAGATACATCACTGTCTCGTTTCAAAGCGGTAGTTGTGGCGCAACCTCAGTTATCATTTTCTGAACAGGAAAAATTTGTATTGGATCAATACCTCATGAGGGGTGGAAGTTTATTGTACCTCATCGATCCTTTGGAAGTGCGTCAGGATAGTTTGAAAAACGGAGAGACTTTTGCCGTCATCAAAAATCTTAACCTGGACGATCAACTGTTCAAGTACGGTGTGCGCGTCAATACGGGATTGTTGCAGGATTTGCAATGCGGCATTATTCCGGTGCAAACAGGAATGAACGGAGAAACGCAGTTGTTGAATTTTCCTTACTATCCTTTGTTCTATAATTTTTCTACACATCCTATTGTAAAAAATCTGGATGCGGTATATGGAAAGTTTTCTTCTTACATCGATACGGTGAAAACCACTGGTGTCAATAAATATCCATTGATCTATTCTTCTTCGAACGCGCGTACTGTTGCAGCACCTTTGCAAATTGACCTGGATGCCTTACGAAAAGATGCGACACCTGAAAAATTTAATCAGGGGGGATTGATCATTGCCAATTTAATGGAAGGTAAATTTACTTCCCTGTATAAAAATAGACCGTCACCTATCCCTGGAACAACAGTCATTGCAGACGCTATCAAGCCTGGTAAAGTTGAAGTAGTAGCAGACGGCGACCTGATGATCAACGATTGGGATCCCGCTTCTAAACAACCTTTACCATTGGGGTATGATAAGTATACAAGAACACAATTTTCAAACAGTGACTTCTTGTTGAATTCATTGGATTATTTGACCGGACAACCACTCATCATGGTACGTAGCAAAGACATTGTACTTCGTCCGCTCAATAAATTTAAGGTACAGGACGAACGCTTGTATTGGCAAGTGATCAACCTGGTTGTTCCGGCATTGCTGGTGGTCATCATTGGAATAGCATTGTATGTTATCCGCAAGAAACGTTATAGCCGATTTGGTAATGGATCAAATTAAAAGAATAAAAATACTGGGTGCACTCTTTTTGCTGTTGACATTGACGACTTCAGTTGCTTATCTGTTGCCTTTATTGAAAGAAAAAAGACAACAACTTCCAGACATCGCACTGGTCGATGGATTGGCAGGTTTGGATGAATTGGATTTCAACTACAAAGGACAACAGCATCAACTCAAACCAACCAAGACAGGGGAAGAGTGGTACATCGATAATACTTATCCCATCAAGGATCAATTTTTGGCTTTGATACAAACCGGTTTCTCCCGGTTAAAAGTAAAACGAGTTTTGTCAAAAGAATTTGTGCCGCAAGCGGATTCATTGTTTACAGCAAGTGGAATAAATCTCGAATGGAAGAGCAGTGAAGGTAAAGGTTCTTTCAGCGTAGTAAGCAATCCGAATGATCCTAACAGTTCTTATTACCGTTCATCGTCATTAGGCAATGCAACGTATGTGGCTTTCGTTCCTGGGTTCACCGGCGACATTTCTAATATTTTCAAACTGGAAGCGGGAGAGTGGAGAAAGAAAACATTGATTGCGGGTTCTGCCCGTACCATACAATCCATACAACTTCAATACAGTAATAAACCGGCGGAATCGTTTATCCTCAGCTTTATCAACGGAGATTATCAAGTTATCGACATACCGACACTTGATTCCACAAAGTTGTACACGTACCTAGGGCATTATGAACAGCTAAGTGTGGATAAGTACCTCTCTGTACAAAAAGTTGATTCGATAAAATCAGTCCATAAAACAGACCTCATTGCTCAACTGGACGTGAAATTATTGGATGCACAGGCTTCTAAATCCCTTGATATATATCGTCTGGACAAAGATTCAGGTTTTGTGTTGGTGTATATCCATCCCAACAAGGAGTGGGCGTTGATAAAGACGCAGCGCATCTTCCCACTTATGGTCAAGAAGGCCTATTTTGTGAAGAAATAAACCCGACCCAGGGTATTAATTTTAAGGGGATTTGCTTAATTTTACTAGGTTAATTTTTCATATCCATTTATTGTTGATCATGAGATTCGTAGTATCATCTAGTACATTGCTTAAGCACCTCAACTCTGTAAACGGAGTTATCACTACCAACCCGGTAGTACCTATCCTCGAAAATTTCCTGTTTGAAGTAACGGAAGGTTTGTTGACGGTATCTGCGTCTGACCTTCAAACGTCTATGATCACAGAGATTCCAGTGGACGCTAAGAAAAAAGGTAGCATAGCTGTACCCGCTAAAATATTGTTGGATACCTTGAAGAACTTACCAGAACAGCCGGTAACCTTCTCGATCGACGAAGAAACATACAGTATTGAAATCAGTTCTGATAACGGTCGTTACAGATTGTCTGGTGAAAATGCAACAGATTTCCCTAAAGTACCTGCCGTAAAAAACGGATACTCTGTGGAGATGCCTGCTGACGTATTGAACAGAGCCATATCAAGTACTTTGTTTGCTGCCAGCAACGACGAATTGAAGCCCGCCATGACAGGTGTTTACCTGTTGTTGTCTGATACCAACGTAACATTCGTTGCTACAGACGGACATCGCTTGGTGAAGTTCAGAAGAGTGGATGTAACCTCTGATATGGCAAACAACATCATCATTCCTAAAAAAGCGTTGAACCTGATCAAGTCTTCTATTCCTTCTGACAGAAGCATGGTGAAGATTGAATTCAATGCTTCCAATGCTTTCTTTAGCTTTGGTAACCTTAAAATGATTTGCCGTTTGATCGATGAACGTTTTCCTGATTATGAGAATGCGATTCCGGTTAACAACCCTAATAAATTGGTCATCTCTAAAAATGACTTCTTCAATTCGTTGAGAAGGATTTCTATTTATGCCAATAAAACCACTCATCAGGTACGTTTGAAAATTGCAGGCAGTGAATTACAAATCTCTGCGGAAGATCTTGACTTCTCTAACGAAGCCAACGAGCGTCTCGCTTGCGATTACCAAGGCGAAGACATGGAGATCGGATTCAATGCCCGATTCTTATTGGAAATGCTTAACAACTTGGACTGCGAAAGCGTGGAGTTGCAATTGTCTGCTCCAAACAGAGCTGGTATTTTAACTCCTGCAGACAAGCAAGACAGCGAAGACTTGTTGATGTTGGTGATGCCGGTGATGTTGAACAACTACGCATAGTTTTAATAGCTTTTAAATAAAAAGTCCCGGCCTTTATTCAAGACCGGGACTTTTTTTATGTAGTGATCAGTGGACAGTTGTCAGTGATCAGTTTTGTAAGAATGGAGAAAGAGAGTGAAGTAGATCCACTCTCTTTCTCCGCTCTTCTACTTTAAAGAGCACAAGAATTTAGTTTTTTTTTTAAATACTGATCACTTTTTTATTCTTCCTCCAAATACGAAGCCTCTTCTGTCTTACTCGAAGTCGCTACCAGGTTGTTGATTTCTGCGATCTCTTCTGATGTTAAGTTGCGCCATTTGCCTACCGGAATGCCCTCCAGAGAAATATTCATGATGCGTGTGCGCTGTAGTCTGGTGACGTTGTAACCAAGGTATTCACACATGCGTCGGATCTGTCTGTTCAGTCCTTGTGTCAATACAATGCGGAACGTAAAATTATTTTCTTTAGTCACCACACATTTTTGTGTCACGGTTTCTAAAATAGGAATGCCATTTCCCATACTAGAAATAAATTCGTTGGTAATGGGGCGATCTACGGTGACAATGTATTCCTTTTCGTGATTATTTCCTGCTCTTAAAATTTTGTTGACAATGTCTCCATCGTTTGTTAAAAAAATGAGACCTTCTGAATGCTTGTCCAGTCGGCCGATGGGGAAGATGCGTTGAGGATGATGGATGTATTGGATGATATTGCCTTTGATGTCAAGTTCTGTGGTGCAAGTAATGCCTACCGGTTTATGAAAAGCAATGTAAGTAGAATTGGTAGAGGCATTGATGAGTTTTCCATCGACGCGAACTTCGTCATGAGAAGAAACTTTAGTCCCTACTTCTGGCAACTTTCCATTGATGGTAACGCGGCCTTGTTCGATCAGTTTATCCGCTTCTCTACGCGAGCAGAATCCAGATTCACTGATAAATTTATTAATGCGTTTTAATTCAGATGGGATATGATCCATACTGCAAAATAAAAAAAATAATCGTAGATACCCGATAAATCAAGAGTCTCCGTCATTATCCGTGTAAGTCACCGATATCTGCAGTGCTGAAGCCAAATCCAGCCTAAGCATTTTTACTAGGAGTTTGGTGGAGTTGTATAAGTCACTGACAGTTGTGTTATGATCTAGTACTGCCTGATCAAGAGGAACGATGATGCTTGTAATATCGGTCATATCACCAGAAAGATTAGTTGTGATTTCGTTATAAACGGCTCTTTGCTGCTCGTTGTTATTCAACAATAGAGAGATTCCACTTCCGTTCATGCTGCCATAACCTTTGCCGGTCATGAGGTACTGAACACATGCTAAATTTTCCTGTATACAGGCAAAGGAATAGCGACTGTAATAAGCTTCTACAGCAGTAGGAGTGATCGTCCCACTTGTTGCGCCAAGAGGATCTCCAATCTTATTTGTTTTTACCGCATCTACTTGCTGTATCATGCTATTGACAAGCAACGACAAAGAACCGGAGATATCATTCTTGGTGTTGGTTTCAAATATTGTTACATAATTACCTTTTCCCAGTGCCCATTGATTATAAATAAATGTGGCTTTGTCATGAAGGTTTTTGCATAATCCTGATAAATACGCTTTTCGGTTTTCAAAAGAAGAAGCTGTTGTATAATTAGTGACGATCGTGTTATTGTCGGTACGATCAAATAAGAGATATTCTAATGTGACGAGTCCTTTGGAAGTAGAAGGGTTAGCTTCGATGTATACACTGTCGATGTCAGCGGGAGTTGCCGGGCTACTGATATTACTTGCTATTCGGCTTGTATTAATGCTGCTGTAATCTACTGCGTCTTTTATAAAAGTTGTTTCTCCAGGACCAAAATTATTAAAGATCTCACATCGTTTCCAGGAACGCTTCGCTTCTTTCCAGGCATCTTGTGCAGCTGTCAATGTAGTTAGGGTAGGATTTGCACAAAATGCTTTGCACTTACTTGTCAGTGAATCACTGTTTACCACAAAATCAGCATAACTGGGGACAATGAGATTGCCTCCGATATTGGCAAGGATGGCTTGCTGTTGTTTGATCACAGTGCTGTCTGCAGATTGAGGGGCTGAATCGTTATCCTTATTTTTTTTGCATGAAAAAATAAAAGCAATAAAGATTATAATGAGTAGAATGTATTTATTCATGACTAAAGTGAATTAACAAATTTGATTAATGCTGCACGTTCCGAAGCGTTCAATTTTAGAAAATCATTTTTGCTTTTCAAGGCTTCTCCTCCATGCCAGAGAATGGCTTCCTCTACATTACGTGCTCTGCCGTCGTGTAAGAGGTTGGTATGGTTGCTTACTTGTTTAATGAGACCTATTCCCCATAGTGGTGGAGTTCTCCATTCGGATGCTGTAGCAAGATAATCCGGCCTTCCATCGGCAAGATCACTTCCCATGTCATGGAGTAATAGATCTGTATAAGGGAATATTTTCTGATGAGACAAAGCAGGTATCTTGGGATGAGTACCGGTTGTCATACTGGGGACATGGCAACTGTTGCATTTTAAATTCAGGAATAATTGCTTGCCTTGCAGCACCACATCATCTTTGGCATTTCTTCTTCCTGGTACAGCTAATGTAGCATTGTAAAAAACAACATTGTCCAGTATATAATCGGATACTTCCGGATTACCGCCATTGGCAAGTGATCCATACAGTGCGTACTGATCTGTTGTGAGGTTTTGATCAGGAAATAAGGAAGAGGTGATTCCAATGTCGCCAAGAAAAGCCGCCGCTGTTTGTTGACGAAGCGTTGGTTGATTGGCTTTCCAACCAAAACGTCCTAAAGCAGTAGCTTGCGCTTTGTAGTCCCATACATAGTTTGCTCTTCCCGAGATACCATCGGCATTGGCATCCGTTTCATCTGCAAAAGATAATATGGTACTTTCATCTATCGTTTCTAATAAGCCTAAGCCAGGCATCTGTTGCGCCACGCGGGGAGAGAACAACATCGAACTGCTAAGACTACCGTAATTTAAATTGATAATTTGGTATTGAGGATTTTGTAAATTGTATACGGTACCGTCTGTATACATGCCATTGACTGCTGTGTAGGTGAGGCTGATCGAACCTTCGGGATTCACACCTGGTATGGCATGATCACTTAGTTGTTCTCCGTAGGAAGGATCTCCCAAAGGCCCACCATGCATGCTTGTGCCAGGTATACTCAATCGCATCAGCAATCCTGATATTTCATTCAACGTCAATGGAGGTCTACCTCTTCCATCATCTTTGTGACAGCCGGAACAGGATTCAGCATTGAAGAAAGGTCCTAGTCCATCACGTCCAGTAGTAGAAGAAGGCGCAATGACCCAATTGTTTCTAAAGAAGGAATTGCCAATGACAAAAGAATCTTCTCCATTACTGGAAAGATTAGCCATGCTATTGCCAAATGCATTAGATGAAAAGTCAAAAGAGGTACCGGTTCCACCAGGATATTCTTCAGCCGGATCGTAAATAGAAGTGACGGCTTCATCACCGTCTTTTTTCTTACAGCTATAAACGGCAATAAGCACCATACAAAGCATGGTGCTTATTGCTATCATTTTCAATTTAAATGAATACACGTATTTTTTCGTTAGTCGTTAGAATCGGGAATAGTCAACGATATATCAATGGTAGAAGCAACAAGTACCAGTTTGTCTCCTTCTGCTTTAATGGCATTGATGGCATTTTGTATACGCACTCTTCCATCAGGATTGGATCCTAAAATTTCCTGATCAAAAGGTGGTTGTATCAATAATGTTTTATTCTGCGCATCGACCAATAACTTTAACATATCAGCATCAACTGATGCATTACTTTGTCTTACCAATTTAGAAAGACTAGGTCCTGAAACAAGAGAACCGTTTGTTCTCACGTATGTTCCGGTGTAGACATTATAAATACTTTGATTGCCGTAAACAATATCGTGATGCGTATCATCGCTGAAACAAGAATGTTCATCTTCTTTGTCCTGGCTAGCAAGCGCCACAGTCATGCGTTCTCCAGCCAATTCACCTTTCGCAAATTTGCCTGTTCCGCTGATGAGCAGTGCCAGTGAGGCATCTGGTGCAGCTACAAAACCAGCTCTGTAGTTTGATGTTTGATTTGGTTCCCATGCATTAACTAAAAAAGTAAGATTATCTATCAGCAAATCGATCACAGTTTGTAGATAAAGTATTCTTCTGTCTTGGTGAGCAGCTGTTCCTCCTGTCAATAAGTAATCTGTATAAGGTCTGTCGCCAGGTCCGAGGTTGCTCAGGTCTTGTCCCCATAATAAGAATTCTATCGCATGGTAACCTGTAGATACGTCAGTTTCACCAAGTGATGTATTGGCACCTGCCAAAATATCTTTGCTAATGATTGGATATAGTTCCAGATGATTGATGATACCGGCTGTAGCAGAATCCACTACGTAGTCGATGAACAACTCATCCAATGGCCATGAATTTATTAACGCTTCAGGATCGTTGTCTCCATCAATCGGACCTCCGCAAAAACGGAACGCTTCTGATTGTTCGTAAGGAACACGAGCTGCTAGGTATGCTTTTTTCAAATCGGATAATTTGCTTTCACTGGGATCAGCTAAAAATATATTGGCACTTTCTTTCAATTGCAACGCCTGCGTATAGGCATCTTGATAAGTAGCATGCACAAGGGTTGCATAGTTTTCTACGACCTGTGCTTTAGTAACCGTAGCACTGTCGGTATATACATTAGTGACAGGAGCCGGATCATCTTTTTTCTTACAGGCCACAATAGCCAAAAGACAAATGAAGTAGAGGAAAGTTTTAGTATTTTTCATTTTACGGATTGGTAACTGGTAATGGATGATGTAGGTCTTATTTCAAATCCACCGCAAGGTTGTTTTTTATTTAGAATAAATCCAAATAAAAATAACAAACACCTCAAAATACCCTTTTTAGGGTATAAGGGTATCTTTAAAATGATTCTCCTATAAATTTACCCTTTTGCTCATATTCTGTATATTTAAAATGACCTCGGTTGAAAAGAACAGCGTATTCTTCAGTATTCAGGATAGATAGGGCATGGAAGAATCAGAGGAGATCAGTTTAAACAATATTGAAGGGATCTTTAAGGCGCATCATAAGATGTTGTGCAAGGTGGCCTATGCCATCGTAAGAGATAAGAGTGCTGCGGAGGATATTGTCCAGGATGTATTTTTAACCATTTGGAAAAAAAGAAAAGAACTCATTATAGATTCTAACCTCAAAGGCTACTTGTACCGTGCGGTGTCCAATTCCTGTCTTAATCATTTACAGAGTTACCATAAACGAAACATCAAACCCTTTGAAGAGTTTAAAGACTCGGCGCTGGGGTCTTATGTTCCGCATGATACCATAGATTACGATCGTTTGGATAGCGCTATACAAAAGGCGATCGATCGTTTGCCTCCACGTTGCAAAGTGATTTTTGTATTGAGCAGGGTGGAAGGATTAAAGCATCAGCAAATTGCCGATGCTTTAAATGTGAGTGTAAAAACGGTAGAAAATCAAATGGGGATCGCTCTGGTAAAATTGCGGGAGGAGCTGAAATCCTTTTTGCCGAAGCAGAAATAAGGATTTTTACCAAAACCCTCTTTTCCCTTGGGGGTTAAGAACATATCTTTTGTCTTATCATTAGAGGCTTTTGCTAGAACATGGAAAAGAAGTACGATCATTTCATTGTAAGGTACCTTACAGACGAACTTTCTTCCGAAGAGAAAGATTCTCTGATGACCTGGATTTCGGCCTCTCCCGAACACTACGCCTATTACAACGATTTTTTAAAAGTATGGGAACATTCGTCTTCCCGGGATGCCGATTATATTGTTGACACGGATCTGTCCTGGAATGTATTGAAGGCACAAATAAAAAAAGAAAGCAAGCAAAGATATGGTTTGTCCGTTTTCAGAAGTGCGGACTTTTATCAAATCGCTGCCAGCATAGTATTGGTGCTGGGCTTGGCTTACCTGATCCAGTCTGGTGTTTTTTGGTCATCTGATGCCAACATCACCCGACAAACAGCTGACCGTGGGGATTTTTTCTATCTGCCGGATAGCAGCATGGTTTGGCTCAACAAAAATTCATCTTTGACTTTTACGACGTCATTTGATGGAAAGGAAAGAGTAGTGTACCTGAAAGGCCAGGCTTTTTTTGATGTGAAAAAAAATCCACAACAACCTTTTGTGATTCATGCATCGGGCACCATCACAAAGGTATTGGGTACTTCATTTGATTTGAAAGCATACGAACAGGAAGATGTGTTGTTGACGGTGGTTACTGGTAAAGTGGCTTTCACGGCGCAGCAACAGACGCTGATGTTATTGCCTACTGATAAAGGAGTCTTTCACCGCAAAGAAAATACGTTGGCTTTACAGCCTCATGATACGGCTGAAAAGATAGTAGCCGTAACCTGGATAAAAGAAAACTCTTACCACGGAAATTCTATTTATGAAGAAGAGAAAATGCATCCGATGCATTATACGCATCATACTTTTCAATGGCATTCTAATCTCATCAGTCAAACAGTTATAGAAGGAATGATCAGCAGCTCCGCGAAAGTATGTGCTTATCATACCTTGTATTTAAAGGCTACTTATATCTCTAAAAAGAATAAAGTACTCGAGTACCCTTTTACGGTAGTTGGTCAATTGGAACCGGGAGGACACCTGACCTATAAAAAGAGACTGCCGGATTGGTTCAAGGATACGAAAGAGGTTCGAATTGTTTTGGAAAAAGTAGACGGAGTTAAAAATTAAGTACTTAGAATCAAACCTTAAAGTTTAATCTGCCGTAAAATTAGTTTTAACGTAGTAATGTTGGATTTGAACGAGACAAAATTATGGGATACATCGATTATTGCCTGATAGTAGATAGCGATACAGACCGTAGAAACGAACTGAAAAAAGCTATATCCAATGCGGGCCTCGTAAAAGAGGTAATGGCCGCATTAAATGGTGGACATGGATTATTGTACCTCAATCAATCGTTGGATAAAATAGGAGGTAAACAAGGCATCGTCATACTCAACGGCAGAACACCTATCATGGGAGGCTTTGAGTTTTTGCAAGAGCTGAACAAAGGAGAATTCAAACACGATACAGACAAACTAAGAATAGTCATTATCTCAGATGATCTGACAGCAGAAGAAGAGAAGAAATACAAGGCAAAAGGCATCCGCGATTTTTTACCGGCATGCTGTTCAGATGAAACGTTTTCCTCTACATTGAAAAAAATCTTTACAAAGCCGGTGGTTCGCAAAACAAGAGCTGCTACCGAAGAATCTAACGCATCTTCAACATCAACACCAGACAATCAAATCTATCTTATGCCAGACGATAACAGTCAGGTAGGTTAATTTTCGTTTATTTTTTATTCAAGACTTCCGCATCGTACACAATGTACTTGGTATCTCCGATCCAGGGCAGTGTGAAAAAGCGTTGTTTGTAATCCAGCTTGACGCGATGCCCGTTCAACATGGCATCTTCCAATTTCGCAATCAGACTGTCGTTTTTTTGTACTGTAAAATCCCAAAGGTTAAGTCCCAAGCCTGATGCAGCAGTTCCATCGCCGACAAACATTTGTGTGTTCAGTTTACCTTCGTAGGTATTGAAGATGATTCCTTTTTTTGTAAGCTTTACCAATGTTCCTGCAATGGAACCTTCACCATAATGGCCGAAGGTGACATACATCAAAACGGCCAATACAACTACGATAAAAATATACAGGAACTTTTTCATACGATTTAGATGCGTTTGATTTTGGCGCCCAATGCATTCAGACGCGTGTCGATGTTTTGATAGCCTCTGTCAATTTGCTCAATGTTGTGAATGGTACTCTTACCTTCAGCAGACATCGCAGCAATTAACAACGCTACTCCCGCACGAATGTCGGGTGAAGTCATAGAGATGCCTCTCAATGGCATCGTTTTATTATGACCGATTACGTTCACTCTATGAGGATCGCATAAGATGATTTGTGCTCCCATGTCAATCAATTTGTCAACAAAGAATAAGCGACTCTCAAACATCTTTTGATGGATCAATACAGATCCTTTGGCTTGTGTAGCCACAACCAATACTATACTGATCAGGTCAGGCGTGAAACCAGGCCAGATGGCATCTGCAATGGTCAATACCGAACCGTCTATGAAGGATTCGATTTCATATTTTTCTTGTGCAGGTACAAAAATATCATCACCTCTGAATTCTAATTGTATACCTAACTTTTGAAACACAGAAGGAATCACTCCTAACATGTCGATGCGACAATCTTTGATCGTCAACTCAGAACCTGTCATCGCGGCAAGGCCGATGAAACTTCCGATTTCAATCATGTCTGGTAAAATGGTATGTTCTGTTCCTCCTAAAGAGTCAACACCTTCCACCTGCAGCAAGTTAGAACCCACGCCTGTGATCTTTGCGCCCATGCGATTCAACATGCCACACAACTGCTGAAGATAGGGTTCGCAGGCCGCATTGTAAATGGTTGTTTTTCCTTTTGCCAGTGCAGCAGCCATCACGATGTTGGCGGTGCCCGTTACCGATGCTTCATCCAGCAACATGTAACAACCGTGCAATCCGTTGGGTGCTTCTATAGAATAAAAAGAATCTCCTGGATGGTAATTATAAACGGCTCCTAAATTTTGAAGCCCAATGAAATGTGTATCTACTCTTCTGCGTCCGATTTTATCTCCACCGGGCTTAGGCATTTTAGCTACACCGAAGCGAGCCAGCAATGGACCGATGATCATGATCGAACCGCGAAGCGCCGCTGCTTTTTTCTTGAACTCTTCTGTTTCTAAAAAATCAAGTCGAATGTTTTTGGCTTCAAATTGATAAGTAGAACCGTCGATCTTGGTTACTAATACGCCCAGGTTATTGAGCAACTCAATGAGTTTGTTGACATCAATGATATCCGGAACGTTTTTGATGACGACAGGTTTGTCTGTCAATAAAACTGCACAAAGAATTTGTAATGCTTCGTTTTTCGCGCCTTGAGGAACGATGGAGCCCTTTAGTTTGGTACCCCCGGTGATTTCAAAAGAAGCCATTAATTAGAACGTTTTTTGAATGGTCTGGATGAATTGTTATTGCTGCTTCCGTTGCCGCGGTTGTTATTGTTGGTCTTGCGGAAGTCTTTATTCTGACTGGAAGGTCTGCTGCCCGCAGAACTCATGCTTTCAAAAGCAGGCTTGCTCGCCATGGGTTTGAAATCTTTGATCTGAACATCCAATAATTTTTCAGTTTGGACTTTCTCAGAATCAAGAGACAATTTACCTTTTGATAATTCTTTCAAGTGTTGAAGTATCACTTCATCGTCTACATTCTCTTTGTTCCACGTCATGTAAGACTTCTTCATCAATCGTGCGAGGTAGATGACAGCATCGTCTTTTTCTGTACCGTCTTCCATGGCTTGTACTTCTTTCACTACAAGTTCTATGTTAAGACCATAGTGCTTGTAAGCCAGGCGGTGATTGGTATAGGGAACGATGTTCGGTTTCTTTCCAAGGATAGATGGATCCGGCATGGAGTAGGGAGCATCCACATCCAATTCGAAATTGGCCATGATGAATAAGTGATCCCATAATTTTGTGGTATGATCCTGCGCGTCTTTCGTGCTTGGGTTGAGCTGTCTCATCAGCTCTATACAGATATTCGCGTAGTGCGTGCGTTTTTCTTTGTCGTCAATGGTCAGGATATGGTCTACAATTTTTTGAACGTTACGTCCGTATTCTTTCCAAACAATTCCCTTCCTGGATTCCTGATTAGGATAATGCATATGATATGATTTGTGTGTTCTTTAGTGGATGCGCAGCTTTGCGAAACTCAATATTAACGTTTTTTCTCCTAATTCCTCAAAATCAATGACAGCTTTTCGGTCGGAACCGTTATTATCTACCAATTTGACCATTCCAAATCCGAATTTAGGATGCTCCACTTTCATGCCCGAAGCCAGGATACTCGTGTCGCTGGCTTTAAAATCAGTAGGAGGAGTGTATTTTAACTTGGGTTTAGCCACAGGTGGCGCTAAATTCTTTACGGCTGTGCGTGTAAAAGGTTCTTTCGTAGTCGTTTGAGTAGGCGCATTGTTGAAGGAAGACTTAACCGCTATGGGCTTCAAATATTCAGGGTTAATTTCTTCCAGAAAACGGCTGGGCTTGCAATCGATGAGTTTTCCAAAGCGATAACGCGTGTTGGCATAACTCAATGTCAAATGCTTTTCTGCACGCGTTACAGCTACATAAAATAATCTTCTCTCTTCTTCCAGATCTGCACGACTGTTGAGCATCATGGCCGATGGAAATAAATCTTCTTCCATGCCTACCACATATACGTATTTAAATTCCAATCCTTTTGCCGAGTGAATCGTCATCAGCGTAATGGTATCAGGATCTTCTGTTTTTTTGTCTGCATCCGTCAGTAGAGAAACTGCCTGAAGAAATGCACCGAGACCTTTGTCTTCGTTTTCCGAATCGTCTACAAATTCTTTGATCCCGTTCAACAGTTGTTGCACGTTTTCGTAACGCGCAATGCCCTCTACTGTTTTATCATCGTATAGTTCACGCAACAAGCCCGACTTCTTGGCCATGTCACTGGCGGCTTCGTAAGCATCCTGGTTGTTGGCAATGACTTTTCCTGCTTCCATCATGGTGACAAAATCCATGATGACATTGGCCGTTTTACCTGGTATGATGGCGGAAGCATGACCCATGACATCCCAGATGTTGGCTCCTTGTTCATCTGCGGTGATGAATAATTTACCAACGGTGGTATCTCCTATGCCTCGCTTAGGATAGTTGATGATGCGGCGCAACGATTGTTCATCGTTTGGATTCATCATCAAACGGTAGTAAGCCAGTAAGTCTTTGATTTCTTTTCGTTGATAGAAAGAAAGTCCGCCGATCAGTTTGTAAGGAAGATTGATTCGACGCAAGGATTCTTCAAAAGCTCTCGATTGAGAATTGGTCCGGTAAAGAATCGCAAAATCAGAATGCTTGAGTTGGTGTTGCATCTTCGCTTCGAAGATGGCGTTGGCAATCTGTCTTCCTTCTTCGTTGTCAGAACCCGCGTGGATCAGGTCGATTGGATTGCCTTGGTCGTTTGCTGTCCATACATTTTTGGGCAGTTGTGCTTTGTTTTTTTTGATGATGGAATTTGCCGCTTCTACAATGGTCTGAGAGGAACGGTAATTTTGTTCCAATTTGAAAATCTTAAGTTCGGGATAATCTTTTTCAAAATTGAGAATATTTTGAATGTCTGCACCCCGGAAGGCATAGATACTTTGAGCATCGTCACCCACTACGCAAATGTTTCTATTCTGAGCAGCCAGCTTGCGCGTGATCATGTACTGTGCAATATTGGTATCCTGAAACTCATCCACCATCACATATTTGAAACGGTTTTGGTATTTATTCAGTACATCGATGTGTTCGTTGAACAATTTGAAGGTGTTGAATAACAAATCGTCAAAGTCCATCGCACCGGCTTTCTTGCAGCGGTCCTGGTAAAGTTTGTACAAGCGTCCGATTTCCGGTTTTCCAAAGGCTGCGTCATCCGCCATGTAATGCGGATTTTTAATATAGGCTTCTGCAGAGATGAGGCGGTTCTTGGCGGCAGAGATGCGACTGTGAACAACCGATGGTTTGTACGTTTTATCGTCCAACTGCAGTTCATTTAAAATCGTCTTGATCAGTGAACGAGAATCGTCGGTATCGTAAATGGTAAAGTTCGAAGGGTATCCTATCTTTTCCGCTTCGCTTCGCAGGATGCGGGAGAATACGGAGTGGAACGTTCCCATCCAGATGTTTTTAGCTTCACTGCCTACTAACGATTGGATTCTATTTTGCATTTCTTTGGCAGCCCTGTTGGTAAAGGTAAGCGAAAGAATGTTGAAAGGATCAATGCCTTTTTGAATGAGGTGAGCCAAACGGTAGGTGAGTACTCTGGTCTTGCCTGAACCTGCACCGGCTATGATCATAACCGGTCCTTCTGTTTGCAATACTGCTCCTTTTTGATTTTCGTTTAAGCTCTCTAAATAATCCATTTTACAACCCCACAATTATTCTTCTGCAATTTAAAATTTACCAGCCATAAAATCACTAAATTAGAGGCTTAATATTAATTGTTGAAAAGTTTATTGACGTGATTCAGATCGGAAAATCAATCGTAAGCGATGATATCGCAGAAAAGTTCTTTGCCTGTGATCTTTCCAAGTGCAAAGGCGCTTGTTGCATCGAAGGAGATGCCGGCGCTCCTTTGTCGCAGGAAGAAGCAGTTATTCTGGAAGAAATATATCCTTTGGTCAAACCTTTCCTTTCCAAAAAAGGAATTACTGAAATTGAAAAACAGGGAACTTCTCTGGAAGACGAAGACGGTGATGTCACTACACCTACCATCAAAGGCAAAGAATGTGTTTACGCCATTTACGACAACGAAGTATTGAAATGCGGCATAGAAAAAGCCTGGAAAGAAGGCGCCGTGTCTTTTCAAAAACCCATATCCTGTCACCTGTATCCTATACGCATCACGCAGTACGATGAGTTTGAAGCATTGAACTACGAGCGTTGGCACATCTGCAATCCAGCCTGTAAGCATGGTGAAAAACATCAAGTACCTTTGTACAAATTTTTAGAAGGTGCGTTGACACGTAAGTACGGGAATGAATGGTATAAGCAGTTGGTGTTTGAGATAGAAAAGAAATAAATAGAGTTTAATTCTGATAATAATTAATGAAGGTGGAATTTATTGAATTGTTATAGGGAAAAGAATTAGATAGAGAAGTTTACAAATGAAGCGCTGGGCGTGCCCCTTCGGGTCGGGCTATCCGCTACAAGTCCTCGCTCGGATCAAATGAATAGGTAATTTATACTTTGAGGCTCGCTGTGGGCTTTTCGCTTCTATCCCTCACGCAAACGTTTTTCTTACTATCAATCTTATTATATTAAAATACAATGGCTTGGCTTGGGAGTACAGTAGAAGAACATTTTAACACATTAAAAAATCTCATTCGTAAAGAACGAGAAACCGATCTTGCCTTGCAACAACAACGCATCGCCGGTGAAGACATCAAATCCCGCGTGGCTTCTGGCATTACGTGGTATCCCTTAATTGTCAAAGAAGATTATTACGATCAACGCGAATACGTGGTCATAGAATTTGAACGCACCAAAGAAACGGATCAACCCAATTCATTTTCTTACGGCGCGCATGTGGAAATTTTTTCTCAGCACTCTTCTTTTCAAAAAGGAAACGAAATCAAAGGGGTAGTAGGTACCGTTTCTTTCAAACACATTCAGGTACATACTAAGTGCAATGAACTTCCCGATTGGTTTGATAGTGGTAAACTAGGCATCAATCTGTTGCTCGATGATTATTCTTATAAAGTCATGGACGAAGCGATTGATCAGGTGTTGAACGCAAAAGGCAATCGTCTGGCAGAATTAAGAGATGTGATATTGGGTAACAAAGCAGCTACTGTTTCTAAAACTCCTATCACGATTTCCACTGAAGAATTGAATGAAGATCAATACAAAAGTGCAGTAAATGCACTGCAAGCCAATGAATACAGCGTCATACAAGGACCTCCGGGTACGGGTAAGACAACGACGATTGTAGCCATGGTCAATGCGTTATGTCAACAGGAAGAGAAACAACAAGTGCTTGTCGTTGCACCAAGTAACCAGGCAGTAGATTACCTCGCGGTGAAACTTCACTTGCAAGGCTTGAATGTTGTACGATTGGGACAACCTCATCGCTTGTCGGCGGAAGTAAGGCCATTGTCTTTGCTGGAACAATTATATAATCATGTCGATTATAAATTGGTAAAGGAATTGAAGGCCAGAGGAAATACCATGAAGAACATGGCCTTTAAATACAAACGTTCTTTTGGGCGAGAAGAAAGAGAACAACAAAAGTTATTGAAAAAAGAAGCGGCTTCTTTGTACAAAGCCAGTGATGCGCAGGAAAGACAAATCTCCGATATCATACTCGATAAAGCGGATGTGATTTGTTGTACACTGGTTGGCGCGAACTTGCCGGTGTTGAAGAATAGATTTTTTAAAACGGCCATCATCGATGAAGCAGCGCAGGCTCTAGAAGCTGCTACCTGGATTCCCATTGCACGTTCGCAGAAAGTTGTTTTGTGTGGCGATCACTTTCAACTTCCTCCTACCGTAAAGCTGGAAGAAAACAATGGAGGAAAAGAATTAGCGGTCACGTTGATGGAACGAATCATCGGAGATCATGTAGCGGAAAATTTATTGACCACACAATACCGCATGCACGATGTCATCAAAGAATTTTCTAACCAGCAATTTTATAATGGCAAATTAATTACTGCTCCCAATATTCAAAAATTAAGAAACGACGACGAACCGTTGGTCTTTATAGATACCGCCGGTTGTGGCTTTGAAGAAGAACTGGATGAATTAACGGTATCTACTTTTAACGCCGGAGAAATTGACATCCTACAAAAGTGGTTGGCTCATGCAATAGACAATCATCAAATTGATCAATACCATACAATTGGTATCATCTCTCCGTACAGCGCACAGGTAAAGCGTTTGAAAGAACGATTGGAAACCATCGGTGTCATGGATTTGAAAGTAAGTACGATTGATTCTTTTCAGGGACAGGAAGCAGATGTGATCATTATCTCCTTGGTACGTTCCAATCAAAAAGGAGAAATCGGTTTCTTAAGCGATACGCGAAGAATGAATGTGGCCATGACCAGAGCCAAACAAAAACTGATCATGATAGGAGACAGCTCCACCATTTCTCATTCTAAATTCTACACTCAGTTTCTGGAATACATAGATAGCATTGGTGCTTATCATTCAGCTTGGGAGTGGATGAATTAAAAAGAGTGATCAGTAAAAAAGAATTGAAAAATCTCTCTCTTGTATACTTGCGGTCTTACCCCTTCAGGGGATTTAGGGGCAAGACCGATTGCTAAAAACAAAACTGTACTCAAATAAAAAGGACTTCATGAATGAAGTCCTTTTTTATTTATCTGATCACTGACAACTGTCCACTGATCACTATCTAATAACCGTTACCGACCCTACATACTTTTGCTGTCCCGCATACTCTTCACGACCTTCGTAGTAGATGATGACAGGGTACACACCGGTTGGCATTTGTTCTCCAAGGTAGTTTCCATCCCATCCCGCATTTTTATCTGTCGTTTCAAAGATGGCTTCACCCCAACGGTTGAAGACAAGCATTTTGTAGTTGTAGAAGTACTTGCCAAATACAGTAAAGATCTGATCACTGTTTTGAATACCCGGTGTGAAGGCATTTGGTATATATATTCTCGGTGCACAAATGTTTTTTACAAAGATACTGTCTTTGATGCTACAATTGAATTTGTTCGTCAGTTGTACCGCATAATACCTGTCGTCTGGAGGACTCACGGTTACCGTCTCATTGGTATCCAAAGGATTTCCTGTTTCCCATAAGTAATGATCCTGTGTGCCTGCATCGAGTATCAGGAACTTGTTGACGTCTTGACAGTATTTCGCTTTGTCTGCAAGCGTTGATACCGGATAAGGAGCAACATAGACGATATCGTTTTGAGTATTCCCGCAACGGTCAATGTTTACGCCTGCTGTATAAGTACCTGTTGTTGTTGCAAAGTAAAGACTATCTGTGTCTGATAGAGTCGTTCCATTTTTCAACCAGGTGAAAGTTAATTTTTGGTACTGCTCTATGTTCGCAATATTGATTGGTCTGGCACTTAATCTTACCGTGTCTCCAAAACATACCGTATCATTTTTCTGAGGAATGATTGGTTGAGGAATACCCAATACGTAGATACTGTCTCTGGTAGGGCAGAGCGTTGTATTGTCTGTTACCGTTACATAATATGTACTGGTATCGTTTGGTACAGTAGTGATAGTGACTGTATTACTATTCCCTCCAATCGAAGCTCCGTTAAATGTCCAGCTATAGCTTACATTCGCGATGTTACTATTTTCCTGAAGCGTAGTGCTGGCATTGTTACAAGCCGTTACATCTGCTGATGTCAGTTGCGGAGGCGTGTTCTATACAGCAGATGCCTGAGCATTACAAGAAGCATAATTGTACGTAATCTTATACGTTCCTGGTAATGGAGGATTCGTGAATACTTTATTTTGTCCTTGTAGGATGGTGTCGTTTCTAAACCATTGGTAGGTACCACCCACTACAGGCATTGGTGTTGGATTAGATTGAATGGTCATGTTTTCATCAAAACACAATGGATTAGGTGTGATGGTGAATGTAGGCATTGCAAATACGTTGGCCTGCATGGTATCGCTCACGTTACAACCTTTGGCATCCGTAGCCGTCAACACATAATCTGTATTGCTTGGTACCGTCGCAGTAGTATTTGGAACGGATGCAATGACTGCACCACCACTGATGGCCCATGTATAAGTTACAGCCGATTGAATGGTGTCTGCATTAAGAGAAATAACTCCGTTTGTACAAATGTACTGGTCTATGCCCGCATCAGCGATAGGCAAGGGCTCGATGACAATATCGATGGAAGCATTTTCCGGATTGCAACTTCCATTGCCACTTGAAGTGAGCGTAAGCACGGCTCTGCCCGCAGCGATTTCAGCAGGAGAAGGATAGTAGGTGGCACTCAGTAATGTAGGACTCGGAGAGAAGCTGCCGCCTGCTGAAGAAGAACTCCATATTCCTCCTGTTGCATTGGTAATCGTTCCGCCAAGTGCTGCACCGGTCAATGTATCACAGAGTATAGCCGGATTGGCAACGACAACCGGACTTGGAGCGATGGTCACTATAAAATTACTGAAGACTGGACTACATTGCGCGTTGCCTGTTGTACTCAATACGAGTGTAACGGTACCAGCCGTTCTGTCACCAGGAGAAGGTGTGTAAGTATTATTGAGTTGTGTGATCGAATTAGAGAAACTACCAGATCCTGTAGTGGACCACTTACCGCCTGTCGCATTGTAGACAGAACCGAGCAGCGCGATAGAGGCAACGTTCGCACACGTATTGACAGGAGAACCGGCGACAGAAATTGGTACAGGTTGGAAGGTGACCAGTAACGTATCGTATACTGGTTTACATTTGCCCTGATTGGCCGATGCGGCAAAGATGTTGATGTTGTGTGCCGTAGTATCAGATGAGCTCACCGTATAAGAAGTGGCCAGGTTAGGATTTGGACTGAAACTTCCTCCACCGGATGTACTCCATAACGTAGATGCCGCAACGGTTGCAGATGCATTCAGACTAATCGACGTGGCATTGGAACAAACGATCCGGTCAGGACCGAGACTTAGCGTGGGCTTCGGCGTAATGGTGACAGCCAAAGAACT
>JAQBNU010000105.1 GCA_028288365.1 Chitinophagaceae bacterium
CCAACGCCTTCATCACTTCTTCCGAACTGATGTTATAAGCTCGCATGCGATCTGGATTCAACCACACACGCATCGCATATTGTCTACTTCCTAATATCCTTCCCAAACCGATACCATTGATACGTTGCAATTCCGGCAACATGTTAATGTAGGCATAGTTAAATACGTACTTCATGTCAGTGTTCAGCGTATCCTTGCTGTACAAGTTCACATACATAAGCATACTTGGTAGCAAACGCTGTACAACAATACCTTCCAATTGCACGAGCGCCGGAAGTCTCATCTTCATCTGTTCAATACGGTTCTGGACGTTTACCAGCGCTGCGTTGGGATCTTCTCCCAGGTTGAATACAATTTGTATGTTGGCTTCCCCCGAGCTGGCTGCTGTAGAGAACATATACTTCATACCTGGTACACCGTTGATGGCTTGCTCCAAGGGAACAAGTACTGCATCTACTAGTACTTTAGAACTCGCACCTGGATAAGAGGCATACACTACCACCATGGGCGGTGCGATATCGGGAAACTGTGATTTGGGTAAGGTGTTAATCGCCAGTATACCCACGAAGACAATCACAATAGAAATAACTATTGCGAAAACTGGCTTACGAATAAATTTGCTGAACATTTTTTTAGTTTTTAATAGAGACTATTATTATTCGGCATGAATCTTCAAGTGGTCGATGACATTATTGAGATTTTGAAAAGTATAATGTATCGTATCATTTTCTCTCACGTTTCTTATCCCTTCTAAAAGTATCTTCTCGTTTTCCGCTAAGCCACTGCCGACAGCATATATATCCTGCATTTCGGCAGCCACAGTAATTTTCCTTGACTTCACTACATTGTTTTTATCAATGATGTAGACATATTTTTTGTCCAGGATTTCAAAGGTAGCTTTCTGAGGAATAAGCAAGGCTTGTTTAAGTGGTATAGTCGCTTCGATGTTGCCCGTTTCACCATGTCTCAAGAGGCCTTTAGGATTCTGGAAGGTAGCACGGAAAGCAATGTTACCCGTTTCGTTGTTGAAGTCTGCTTCAATGGCTTTTACATATCCCGGGTAATCAAAGTATTTGTGGTTGGCCATCAACAGTTTTACCTTCATCAAGCTGTCGTTTTTTGCATGTGCTTTGTAATCTAAATATTCCGCTTCCGGAACGTTAAAATATACCCACATTTCACTATTGTCTGACAGCGTGCTCAACAAATCTCCCTCATCCACTAGACTTCCTTGTCTGACATGGAAGCGATCCATAATACCTGTAAAAGGTGCTGCAATTGTTGTGAATCCCAAATGAACTTCAGCCAATGATAATTGCGCTTTGGCCTTTTCAAATTTAGCTTTGGCCATGGCCAATTCATTGACGGAAACGACATTGCTATCCGTCAATCGTTTGGTGTTTTTGTATTCGATTTCTGCAAAATCTGCTTCGGCTTTGGCTTTCTCCATTTCTGCTTTATACAACAGCGGCATGATTTGGAACATCACTTTGCCTTTAGGAACCAGTTGTCCTTCGTCTACAAAAATGCCTTGTAGATAGCCTCGTTCCAAAGCTCTTAATTCAATATGCTGTATGGCGCGAATTTGACATACATATTCTCTGGTAATGGCGGTGTCTTTTCTAATAGGACTAGTCACCAAAAATTTGGTTCCTTCTTCTGTTTCTTCTTTTTCTGAATGACAACCTGTTTGGCACAACAAGGCCATCAAGCTGAAGATCATGAGCATTCTTTTCATATTGGTTCTATTGAAAACGGTAAAGTTTTGATTATTCGGTTTAAAGGGATGTCTATTCATATCAATGGATCAAGAGATTGTTTTGCTGTATATTAGATTCCAGGCAGGGCAACAGAAAAAGTAAACGATCGAAGTATAAGGGGGTCAAAATAGACATCTGTCTGGACATATTTCAGGATACTCTTGATGATTACCATGTCAAAACAACAGAAGAGTTCTGTTGTTAAACGGAAGAATTTTTGAGTTTTTTTTGAGTTTTTTTTGAATATAGTCTTATTTTGAATATAAGCAATTCATTTAAAAGACTAAAATACCACACTTGTGTGCTCAAACAAATCCTATGATCTGAACATTTTAGTGTTTCATAATGCCCATCAAATTTTCATAACCACTTATTGATAATATACTTATATGATTAATGCAGGTCAGTTTGCTCTGAATTTATAGCCAATACGATTGATATTCTGTATGTAATCATTACTCCCAGCCGTAGCCAACTTCTTTCTAAGGTTTTTAATGTGTGTGTATAGAAAATAAAACGATTCGTTAGACTCCTGATAGTTTACCCATAAATGTTCTACAATAGCCAACTTCGAAATGACTCTGTTTTTATTGGTGATGAAGTACAATAACAAATCGTATTCTTTTTTAGTCAAGGTAATTTCTACATCATGTACAAAAACCTGGTAGCTATCTGTTTTTATTTTTATCTCGTTAAATTCTACTTGCTTTCTATCAACCGGCTTGTAGCGTCTTAGTAAGGAGTTTACGCGCGCATTCAATTCCGACAAATCGATGGGTTTAGTCAGGTAATCGTCTGCACCTATATTTAGGCCTTCCACTTTATGTGCAGCAGAACTTTTTTCTGAAATAATAATGATGAAAGATTCGGGTTGCTCCTTTTTAATTTCCTTTACAAACTCTAAACCTGATCCATCCGGTATACCTATATCCAAAATGAAACCATCAAAGGTTTCCCTATTGAGGCGAAAGCGTGCATTCCTAAGATCCAAAGCATATTCGCATTGAAACTCTTCTTCCCGCAAATGCTTGGAAATAGAATCCAACAATTCTTCTTCGTCTTCAATTACTAATATCTTCATCTGGTACCTTATAGAATGAAAGTAGCTTGTAATTCTGTACAAAATCTGTAAGCTAATAGTAGCCAGGCCTACATCGCGTTAATAAGACAAGATAGAAGGGCCATAACATGCTGGATACTCCTTCTTTTTCCATATCTGGAGAAAGATAAAAATTGCTTTAAAAAGAAAAGGCCGGTGAACTTCACGGGCCTTTTCTTTTTAAATGTAGCAGATGTTATTTTACTTTTTCTAGGTATGTTTTTTCATCAAACCCTACTGCAAGTACTTTATCTTTCTTCTCTATCACCGGTCTTTTAATCATACTTGTATTGCTCATCATCACTGCGATAGCCGCCTTCTCATTGGTGATAGAAATTTGCGTTGCCTCGTCAAGCTTACGCCAGGTAGTACCTTTCTTATTGAGCAAAACTTCCCAACCTACCTGTTGGCACCAGGCTTTTAGTTTACTCTCTGTAATGCCTTGTGTTTTATAATCGTGAAAGTCATACGCCATCTTGTGTGACGTTAACCAAGTCAAAGATTTTTTAACGGTGTCGCAGTTTTTGATGCCGTAGACAATGATGTTAGACATAGCGATTGTAAAAGGTGAGTCATGAATAGCAAGCTAATACTCACTATTCATGAAATGAAATTAAGCGTTATTATTTAGTTTACTGTTCTTCTTACCATACGCAAAGTACATCACGAAGCCTACAGCCATCCACACAAACAAACGGATCCACGTATCTAACGGCAACGCATACATCAGGTAAAAACAAACAACGATACCAAGTATAGGCACTACCGGAACCCACGGCGTACGGAAGGCACGTGGAAGATCGGGACGTGTTTTACGTAACACTAAAATACCAATGCAAACCAACACAAAAGCGAAGAGTGTACCTATACTTGTCATTTCTCCTACAATTGATACCGGTACAAAAGCGGCAAACAAACTCACCAGTACTGCAAACAACAAATTAGATTTCCAAGGTGTGCGGAATTTTGGATGGATGTCAGAAAATATTTTCGGAATCAATCCGTCTCTGGACATGGAATAGAAAACACGTGATTGTCCCAATAGCAATACGAGAATAACGGAAGAATAACCGGCAAGGATAGCCATGATGATCAGCTCCTGCATAAAGCCATACGGTGTAGCAGCAATAGCAAGAGCTACAGGGGCTGCTTCGTTTTTAAAGTTCTGGTAATTTTCCAAACCGGTCATCACGTGTGCAAACAATACATACAAAATGGTGCAGACGATCAATGAACCCATTATACCAATCGGCATATCACGCTGAGGATTTTTCGCTTCCTGCGCTGCCGTAGAGACGGCATCGAAACCAATAAAAGCAAAAAATACAACAGCTGCGCCAGTCATGATTCCCGTCCAGCCGAAATGTTCAAAGGCTCCGGTATTTGCGGGAATGTAATCGTCATAGTTAGCAGGATTGATATAACTCCAACCCAGAGCTATGAATACTACAACAACCGTTATTTTCAACGCCACAATCACCGCATTGAATTTTGCCGATTCCTGTATGCCGCGAATCAAAATCAATGACATCAAAACGGTGATGAATACAGCTGGCAAATTCATGATTCCCGAAACTTCTTCGCCATTCACCGTAAAGGTTTCAAATGGAGACATCATCCAACGATAGGGGATATTGGCGACGTGCCATTTTTCTAGTAACTTGATCAGGTAACGGGACCAGCTGATGGCCACCGTAGCCGCGCCCACCGCGTATTCCAGGATGAGATCCCAACCGATGATCCAGGCAATCAATTCTCCCATCGTGGCATAAGCGTAAGTATAGGCACTGCCTGCAACCGGTAGCATAGAAGCAAACTCTGCATAACACAAACCTGCAAAGGCGCAGCCTGTAGCAGCCACAACAAAAGACAGAGTTACCGCCGGACCTGCATTATTGGCCGCTGCAATTCCCGTTAGTGAAAATAACCCGGCACCAATGATGGCGCCTACTCCCAGCAAAATCAAGCTGAAGGCTGTTAAACTTTTTTTGAGCTTTTCCCCCTCGTCACTTTCTTTCAGGATGCTTTCAATGCTTTTCGTTTTAAAAAATGAATTAGCCATAGTGTTTTCTTCTCGTTCAATTCTAAAAATAGTAATTTTTATTTAGATGTGAGGAGTAATGGGGGAAGATAAAGAATGATTTAAATTATTTGATTCAGGTTAAATATAAAATGACGCATTTGGGGGTGTCCTCGCGAATCAATCTTTTAGAACATACAAACCCCAATTCGCAAGGCCGGGCTTTCGCCACTCGCTTTTTTCTTTGAATCATTTCTTTTATTTTATCTGGTCAGATACTCAAAGAAAAAGAGCTCAGACAATGGCTCAATCCCTCACCCAGGTCCTTAACAATTTGTTGTGTTAGGGATCGAGTGGAAAGCCCGAAGTACGTGGGGTCGTGGGAGGCCGGACTTGGAGCGAGAGCCCGACCGCCACAGCGCTGTCCTATTCGCATGAACAATAGATTGGCGGGAACACCCTGAAATACATTAAACCGGCAAACCCATTCTCTCCTCTTTCCTGAATTTACCTTTCCTTTATCATCTTATAAAACGTACTCCACATCCAAACTTTGCCTAAAACTATCATTACCCCTTTTCCAAAATAATCCTTACCTTTGCCTCTCCAAATCTTGCCTCACGCATTTTATGATCGCTACACAAAACATCACGCTTCGCTACGGTAAACGCACCCTGTTTGAAGAAGTAAATATCAAATTCACTCCAGGCAATTGCTACGGTCTCATTGGAGCAAACGGTGCCGGCAAATCTACTTTTCTAAAAATACTTTCAGGCGAAATTGATCCTCTGAGTGGCAAAGTAGAAATCACGCCAGGCGAGCGATTGGCGTTCTTAAAACAAAATCACTACGAGTTTGATGCATACCCTGTATTACAAACGGTGATCATGGGTCACAGCAAACTATACCAAGTGATGCAGGAAAAAGACGCCTTGTACATGAAGCCAGATTTCTCTGAATCAGATGGGGTAAGGGCTTCTGAGCTTGAAGCAGAATTTGCTGACATGAACGGATGGAACGCGGAAGCAGAGGCCGCTGAATTGTTGAGCGGTCTGGGCGTAAAAGAAGAGCATCATTACAGCCTGATGGGCGATATGGAAAACAGCTTGAAGGTACGTGTATTGCTGTCTCAGGCGATCTTCGGAAATCCTGATATCCTCTTACTCGATGAACCTACCAATGACCTGGACATTGCTTCGGTACGCTGGTTAGAAAATTTCTTAGCTGATTTTAAAAATACGGTCATCGTTATTTCCCACGATCGTCATTTCCTGGATCAGGTGTGTACGCACGTTGCGGATATTGATTTCAATAAAATACAATTGTACACCGGTAACTATAGTTTCTGGTACGAATCCAGTCAGCTGGCATTGAAACAACGTTCTGATCAGAACAAAAAAGCAGAAGACAAACGCAAAGAATTACAAGACTTCGTGGATCGCTTCAGTGCCAACGCTTCCAAGTCTAAGCAGGCTACATCACGTAAAAAACTATTGGAGAAAATTACGGTTGACGAAATCAAACCATCCAGCAGAAGATATCCTGGTATACAATTCAAAGGCGAACGTGAAGCGGGAGATCAGTTGCTGTCTGTAGACGGCTTATCTAAAAAGGTAGACGGCAAATACTTGTTCAAAGATCTTAGCTTTACCATTAACCGCGACGATAAAGTAGCCGTGTTGAGCGATGACAAACTCGCTGTTACCGCGCTATTCGACATACTCACTGGCAAAGACAAGGCCGATAGTGGAAGCTTCAAGTGGGGAGTTACTACTACGCAATCTTATTTCCCAACAGATAACTCTCCTTTCTTCAAAACCTCGGATAACCTGATCGATTGGCTGAGACAATTTTCTACCAATAAAGACGAAACGTTCATTCGTGGATTTCTAGGCAGAATGTTATTCAGTGGAGAAGAATCATTGAAACAAAGCACGGTATTGTCCGGAGGAGAAAAAGTACGTTGCATGCTATCCCGTATGATGCTGGAAGCCGCTAACGTCTTGATCTTTGATGAACCAACCAATCACCTGGATCTTGAATCCATCACGGCACTCAACAACGCATTGATCGATTTCAAAGGAACGATTCTTTTCAACTCACACGATTATCAATTCTCTAATACTGTTGCCAACCGTGTCATTGAGATCGGACCTAAAGGTTCTCTGGACAAACTGATGACGTACGAAGAGTTTGTGGACAGCGAGTTGGTGAAGGAACAGCGTAGTAGTATATACGCATAATTAGAAGTGATCAGTGGACAGTAGTCAGTGATCAGATAATATTAAAAAAAGGAGAAGGCCACTGCAGTAAAAAACAGTGGCCTTCTCCTTTTTTATAGCGCTAAACCAGTGAACAACTATACAATAAAAAAAGCAGTTCAATAATTGAACTGCTTTTTTTCAACTGATCACTGATCACTTCAATACTATTTCACATTGAATGAAGACTGGCCGATCAAATTGCCATCTCCGTAAAGCTCTACTGTGTAGGCCCCTGAAGGGTATTCAGATCCTTTCTTGTATTCGAATGTGATTTGTTGATTGGTGTTGTCAAACAAAATACTTTCTTTCAATGTATATGGAGATTCTTTGCCATTCAGTACGAAGAAGCCACCACCATCTGCTACATCAAACAATACTTTGCCTGATGAGTCCAGCACACGGATGAACATTTGTTTCTTGTCTTTTCTCGCAACTTTGTTATCAGCCAACGTGAATTGAACTTTCAGTTTATCCAGGTTTTTATTTTTGAATTCTTCTTTGTCAAACTCTTTTCCTTTTGCATTGACAGCAACAATCTTGATGTTATCTGCTTTCAATATAGAAGCGATGGCTACTTTTTGCTCCAGCTCTGTTCTGTTGGTACGCAAGGCATTGATACTGTCGCTCATCACGATCTTCTCTTTTTGCAACGTATCTACTGCTACAACCAACGAATCACGCTCTTTGCGAAGAGATAGGATTTCATCCTCTTTCACCTTGATGTCTTTGTTAAGACTGGCAATCATGTTGTTCAGGTTTTTAATTTTGCTGGCATTTCCTGCTTTTACCTGCTTGATGTATTCTTGCAACTCATTAATCTTAGCATTAATGCTATCGTTGTTACGACCTAATTCCTGGTTTTGAAGTTTAAGACTTTCATAGACCGTCTGTAACTCTTCCAAATCCTGTATTTTCGCCTTTATACTATCTCCTAATTCTGTGATTTCAGAACCTTGTTGTTCAATCTTGTCAGAGTCAACGATTTTGTTGTATACCAGATAACCTATAACTCCTAATAAAAGAAGGATGATGATGAGGAAAATGGAGCTTTTGCCTCCTGATTTTTGATTTGGATTTTGTGACATAACAGTTAAAATAAAATGATAAACCAAAGTAATGTATTTAAATGAATTTAACAAATCGCACGTAATTCCTTTTTGAACTCGAAAGGATTTTGCTAAAAAAATGATTAAACTGGCATTGCAAATTATTCCCCACTTGCACATGTATGGAGCGTTTTGATGTTTGTATCATAGGAGGTGGCCCCGCAGGATATGCAGCTGCGATGAGGGCTCTCGATTTCAATAAAAAGGTAGTATTGATAGAAAAAAACAAGCTTGGTGGCGCTGGTTTATACAATGGAGCCTTGTCTTCCAAAACGTTTTGGGAGCTGTCAAAGGACATTTCTTCTGTCCGCAAACGCATGTTACAATACCACACCGGACAGACCTTTGATGTATCTTTCAAACAAATATTAAACGAAGTCAGAGAAGGAATCGGGATACGTAAGTTTCAGCTGGAAGAACAAGTTTTTCTCTTGCACGAAAAGAAACAAGGGCATTTTATGTACCTCCATGGAACGGCTAAACTTTTGAATGCGAATGAAGTAGAAATCGTTTCAGAGCAGGGTTTAGAAACCGTATACGCCGATCACATCGTGGTTGCCACTGGCAGCAGGCCTAGAAAACTTCCTCATCTTCCCATCGATGAAAAGATTGTAGTGACCAGCGATGGCATCGAATCATTTGAAGAGTTTCCCAAAAGCATGGTGGTACTTGGTGCTGGTGTCATCGGTTGCGAGTGGGCAACCATTTTCTCAAACTTCGGCTACACCAATGTTTTCATCATTGATAAAGCAGATCGCATTTTACCTTTTGAAGATTACGATGTAGCAGACAGCATCAGTAAGAACATGTCCAAACAGGGAATCGTCATTCACAACAATGCGCAACTGGCAGCTATGAAAATAGTAGACGGTGAAGTGGAATACGAGTTGGAATACAAAGACGGAAGAAAAGAAATTCACCGCGTAGAGAAAGCATTGGTTTCTATTGGTAGAATTCCTAACGTCGAAAATTTAGGATTGGAAAATGCAGGCGTCATCATAGAAAACGGTTGTATCAAAAATAAAGACGGACAAACCAATATTCCTAACATTTATGCTATCGGAGATCTCACGGCCGACGTGGCTTTGGTGAATGTAGCAGAAGTAGAAGGTCGTCACGTCATTGAAAAAATGTTTGGCAACAAAACCTCTTCTCTTCTTTTAAATAATATTTCTACCATCATGTTTTTAAATCCGGAAGTGGCAGGAGTAGGGATCAACGAAATGCAGGCTCAGAAAAAAGGCTTGCGTTATCGTGTGGCCAGTATGAGTTATGATCTCATTCCCCGAGCCATTGCCATGCGTGTCAACAATGGGTTCTTCAAAATCCTGGTCACTGACGACGATGACATGAAAATTCTGGGTATGCGCGCTGTAGGTGTACATGCAAGCAGTGCTATACAGGCCGTGGCTTTGCTCATCTCCATGGACAAAGGGATAGAAGAACTGGCGGAATTGATTCATCCTCATCCTTCTATTATTGAAGGCATACAGGAATGTGTCCGGATGTTGCTCAAAAAATCCATTCTTAAACCGGAATTATTTAAAGGAAGGCTCAATTGCAAGGTCTGCGATGAGTTTGGCTGTACGCAAGACATTTATTTCGTCTAATCGATTGAACTATTCCCAATAGGATGTAGTTTTAATCCCACACGATTTATTCGCTAAAAATAAAACATTCACTTTAACTCTATACTATTATGTCATTACGTTTAGGAGACATCGCACCAGATTTTAAGGCAGAAACAACAGAAGGAACTATTTCCTTTCATGAATGGCTGGGCAACAGCTGGGGCCTTCTTTTTTCGCACCCTTCAGATTACACACCTGTTTGTACAACAGAACTAGGAGCAACTTCAAAATTGAAATCTGAATTTGATAAGAGAAATGTAAAAGTACTAGCGATCAGTGTAGACGGATTAGAGTCTCACCAAGGCTGGATCAAAGACATCAACGAAACACAAAACACGTATGTCAATTTTCCTATCATCGCAGATCCGGATAAAAAAATCGCGGAACTGTATGATATGATTCACCCCAATGCTTCTGAAAAGTTTACGGTAAGATCTGTGTTCGTTATCGGACCAGATAAAAAAATCAAACTGACTCTCACGTACCCAGCATCTACAGGAAGAAACTTTGACGAGATCCTTCGTGTAATTGATTCGTTGCAATTGACGGCTAACTACAGTGTAGCTACTCCTGCCAACTGGAAAGACGGAGAAGACGTGATCATCGTGCCGGCTATCAAGGACGAAGAGATCGCTGCTAAATTTCCAAAAGGATATACCAAGATTAAACCTTATTTGCGTACAACACCGCAGCCGAATAAGTAATTGATTCAAACAATAAAAAACCCCGAATGATCGGGGTTTTTTATTGATATATACTTAGCCACTTAACGCTGATAGAAATTCAATGTATATTGCGCGGTCTGTAACGATCGGACTTTTTTCCCTTTATATGTAGCCGGTTGCCACTTAGGCATACTTAGTAAGGTCCTTATCATTTCATCGTCATAGGCTGATGATATGCTTTTGTTCATTACGATATATTTAATCTTGCCTGTTTGTTCTACTACAAAACTAAACTCCATAGTTCCTTCTTTCGCTCCTTCTGTGAAACTCGCTCCTTCCGCGTAAACATCAAATTTTGTTTTGATGTATTCCCACATTCTTGCTTTCCCTCCAGGAAAGGAAGCGGTATAATCAGGCATAAGATATACTGTGTCGCGTCCATACTTTAAAGAGTCAACAAGTATGCCTTGAGCATGCAGATTCGCACTGAGGACAAGGCTAAAAAAGAATCCTACAAAAAATTTATTTGTCATTGTGTCCATTTAAATCTATCCGAACAAATTGTTATTACTACCGACTAAAATTCAAATTGTAATGCAGCTTCTGCAAAGACCTTACTTTTTTACCGTTCACCAGAGCCGGTTGCCATTTAGGTGAAGTTAACAACGCACGCATCATTTCTTCATCGTGTGCTGCAGAAGATCCTTGTTCAATAAATGCATACTTGACTTTTCCATTTGCCTCTACGATGAAAAGAGCATCTATGCTGCCGCCCTTTACACCACCCATACCGCCGTATCCATCGGAGCGGTTATCAAATTTCAAGTCGATGTAGTTTACCAATTGTTCTTTGCCTCCAGGAAAAATAGCGGTCTCATCCGGTGAAGTATATACCGTATCTGGACCATACCGTGCAGAGTCTACAACAAATCCCTGCGCTTGTGTAGCACTCACACCAAGTGTCAACAAAAACAACAGCATTAAAAAGTGTCTGTATCCCATATTCATTTATTTTTTCTTGTATTGACTGTTTAATCCCTGCAAGGTATAATTGGTAATGTTCAACTTATCGTTGGCATAAACAATATAAGAAGGACCACCTTTTGAATACACAAATACATAATCGTAATTTTTCTCTTTGCCTAACTTGCTGAAGTAGCCGTCCAGCTTGGTCAAAAAAGCTTTATTAAATTCTGCTTCTTTGCCAGAGAACGAACCTTCCAGAGCATCTCTGAAAGCATATAATTTCTTTTCGTCTTCTGCCAACTGTTGTTCTTTACCTGCTCTCGTTTCTTCGTTCATGCCTGGTGCAAGCTGCTGATAGCGCATCACATCTTCTTCCCATTTTTTAGTTCGGGTTGCCAGTTCTGTTTGTTTGGCTCTGAAATCACTTTCCAACGTCTTTACACCGTCTTTGTAAAACTGGTATTTCTCCGTCAACTCTTCAAAATTCAAAAACGCCACATTGCCTGCAGGAGGCAAACTATCGGGGATGTACGCGTTAACAGAATCACCAAAAGAGTTTTCACTGGCCACATTGCTCAATGAATCTGTAGCGAAAGTTTTAGAAGTAGAACATCCTGCACTGCAAGAAAAGTGCAAGTAATACAATACGGCTACAGCTACAGCCAATATTCCATTTAAAATCAATGATAAATTTTTCACGTGTTTAAAATTGTTGTGGGTTGTAAATTATGAAAAAAAGAAAACGGATTAAAAGATGATCGTAAACAAAGAGCCTTGTCCTTTCGATGTTTGCAGGTATACATGACCACCCATTTTTTGTATGGATAGTTTCACCAAATACAAACCAAGTCCCGTTCCAGATGACTGTTCATTGGCTTTGAAAAACATATCGAAGACTTTGTCTTTCAAATCCGGATCAATACCCAATCCATTGTCTTTGAATTCTATTTTTGTTTTTTGTTTATCTGAAATGATAGAGACCTCTAACGTAGAGGGTCTCTTCGTTTGATCCCGGTACTTAAAGGCATTTTCAATCATATTCTGAAAAACAGAATACAACATTTTCTCATCTCCATAAAAATCTTTTTCTTGTTGAATATTGATGTCGATTTTCATGTCCTTGAAACCTTCTATGTTTTCAAAGCTCAATAAGATTTCATTGATGATGTGTGAAAAGTCTACTCGTTCGTGTTTGAGTTTATTTTCATTCACCTTGGTAATGTCAAGTAAATCGGCCAACACACGATCGAGTCTTTTCGTACTCAGTAAAATATGCTCAAAATATTCTCTCGCCGCAGGATCCTTCACATCCATCTTTCCAACCGTTGTAAGACCAATGATAGATTTCAACGGTCCTTTGAGATCATGAGATGATTTATAAATTAAACTGTCAAGTTGTTTATTTTTATCTTCCAGTTCTTTCGTACGTTCCAGTACTTTCTCTTCCAGCATTCGGTTGAGGCGATCCTTGAGTTGCTCTTTTTCCTGCAATTGATTGATGACTTGTTCCCTTGCTACAGAACGATCTTCCATCAGCAACTTGATGCGGTCCGCCAAGCTGAATGACAACAATACCATTTCACAAGTCACTCCTACATTGACTGCATACTGCAAGTGAGGTATGCCTCTAAATAAACCAATGCTGGCAAGACTCGTTACAGCAAAGCCTATGAACAACATGGTAAAGGCCAATATAAAGAAACGCGCCGGCGTATAGCCTCTGAAGAACGCATAGATACCTACTCCATAAATAAAGAGCATAGCCAGAATATCAAAGAACGGAATGTTCAACAATCCCGGAAATGCGGTGAGACCTGCAATGAAAATAGCCGTACGAAAACCGATTACGCTAATGAATACCCAGTCTAAAGCAGAGGCTTTAAAAACCGGTTTAAGAAAACTATGTGCATACAGCAACGCGAAGATCAGCAAACTGAAAATAGAAACATTCTGTACGTGCGCA
>JAQBNU010000152.1 GCA_028288365.1 Chitinophagaceae bacterium
GTTTGAGGACAAGCCCAAGCGACTCCAGTTGCTGCATATCGCGTCGTAGTGTCGCAGGCGCAGGCGGCGCATCAAAAAAAGCCATGAGGCTCTCCGCCGCATACTCCGTGCCAAATGCCATATGCTCAAGCACAACAGCCTGTCGTTCGCTGAGTTCAGTATCGCTCATATATAACTCTAGTATCGCTCATAATGAGCGATACTTCAAGCCCATATGAGCGATACTGAGGATAGCTGAGCTGAAAACTTACTTACGGCTCGCGATGATGTCTTGTGCAACGTTGCTTGGTACGACTTCGTAGTGATCGAACTCCATAGTCATGGAACCGCGACCTTCCGTCATTGAGCGAAGTGTCGTTGTGTAGCCGAACATTTCAGAAAGTGGAACCTTTGCGTTCACCACCTTGTTCATGCCGCGCTCCTCCATTCCTTCGATAGACGCACGCTTTCCTGAAAGGTTTCCGGTGATGTCACCCATGAACTGCTCAGGAACAACAACCTCAACCTTCATGATTGGCTCGAGGATAACTGGCTTTGCCTTTGAAGTAGCTTCCTGGAATGCCTGAGACGCTGCAATCTTGAAAGCGATTTCAGATGAGTCGACATCGTGGGACGAACCGTCGTAAAGCTCAACAGATACGTCGACTATGGGGTACCCAGCGAGGATACCGCGGCCGAGTGACTCGCGAATTCCCTTTTCAACAGCTGGGATGTACTCCTGAGGGATAACACCTCCCTTGATGTTGTTGATGAATTCGAAGTGATCTTCACGCTTCACGTTCTTAAGCTCTTTAGCGTCAGGATCAAGTGGTTCAAGGTGCTTCACGCGAATCTTCACGTGACCGTACTGACCCTTACCGCCGGTCTGCTTGATGTACTTATTGTCTACATCTGCAGTTCCCATGATGGTCTCGCGGTATGCCACCTGTGGCTTACCCACGTTTGCCCCGACATTGAACTCGCGCTGCATGCGGTCGACGAGAATCTCAAGGTGAAGTTCACCCATACCCGCGATGATAGTCTCCGCTGTTTCTTCGTCAGAAGAGATGCGGAACGTTGGGTCTTCGTCAGAAAGTTTCTTGAGCGCCATACCCATCTTCTCCTGGTCTGCCTTGGTCTTCGGCTCGATGCGGAGCGATACCACCGGCTCAGGGAATACGATCTGCTCAAGAATGATTGGGTGCGCTTCGTCGCAAAGTGTGTGCGATGTCTTCGTGTCCTTAAGACCAACGAATGCTGCAATTTCTCCGGTAAATACTTTCTCAACTTCTTCACGCTTGTCAGCCTGAAGACGGACGATACGTCCGATGCGCTCCTTGGTGCCCGTGTTTGCGTTGTAGATGTATGAACCTGCAGAGACCGTTCCTGCGTATACACGGAAGAATGTAAGAGCTCCCACGAATGGGTCAGTCTGAAGCTTGAAAGCAAGCGCAGTGAAAGGCTCAGAATCGTCTGGCTTACGGAACACTTCTTCGTCAGTCTTTGGATTGATTCCCTTTACTGGTGGGAGGTCGAGCGGGCTTGGAAGGTAGTCAACGACAGCGTCGAGAACCAGCTGTACGCCCTTGTTCTTAAGCGCCGAACCAGCGTAGACCGGGAAGATCTCGTTTGCGATAACACCCTTACGAAGTGATGCCTGGAGCTCTTCGTATGATGGCTCATTTCCTTCGAAGTATGCGTTCATCTGAGCTTCGTCTTGCTCCACGATGCGTTCAATGAATTCTGCGCGATACTTCTCAGCGTCTGCCTTGAACTTCTCTGGCACTTCGCTCTCGATAACGTCCTCACCCATGTTTCCGGTGAATGTATACGCTTTCATTCCGAGAAGGTCGATAACACCTTCGAAATCGCCCTCAGCACCCATAGGAATCTGTGCGCGAACAGCTTTCTTTGAAAGTCGGTCGAGGATCGTTGCGTATGAGCGCTCAAAGTCTGCACCGGTGCGATCGAGCTTATTGATGAAACAAACACGAGGCACGCCGGCTTCGTCTGCATAGCGCCAGTTTGTTTCTGACTGTGGCTCTACTCCTGCAACGCCGTCGAATACGACGATAGCGCCGTCGAGCACACGCATCGAACGCTTCACCTCAGCTGTGAAGTCGATGTGTCCTGGGGTGTCGATGACGTTGAAACGATACTTCTTTGAAGCAGTCTTCTTGTCTGGTTCGTTGGTACGAGTCCAGAAACAGGTGATTGCAGCAGAGGTAATGGTGATACCGCGTTCACGTTCCTGCTCCATCCAGTCCGTGGTCGTCTCTCCTGTGTGCACTTCCCCGATCTTGTGCTGGGAACCTGTGTAGAAAAGCACACGTTCAGACGTGGTGGTCTTTCCTGCGTCGACGTGGGCAATGATGCCGAAGTTGCGAACTTTCTCGAGTGGATAATCGCGGTTCATAGAGTAAATAAGAAGGATATAAAGTAAAAAGCCCGCTGAGGCGTTAGGTATAGAATACGTTTTCGGCGGGTAAAAGGCAAGAACTCACCTACGAGAGCTCAAAGATTCACTGCCTGCACAGCTCTTGAAATCCATGATAGGCTCCAAGCGGAACCGTGTGGAGAAAGATCATGAGCATGAGAATTATTCCCTTGAATCGTTCGTCGAATGCCGAGGATGCTTTGGCAACTGACGCCTCTCAGATAACAGACCGTCAGATTGAGCAGGTGTCGCAACCGTTCGAACGCGATATCATCCTTGCCTTGCAACGCCTACACGAGATTGCGCCACGAGGCCACACATTCGGATTGGTCGTTGGCGTTCCCTTTGAGGAGGCGGGGGCCGATGGAATTAACTGGACGCCACCATACACCCAGGAACGAATTGCTGTTTCCGCAGGAGATTTGCTGTTCATCAACCACATGACTATCTGGCTTATGTGGACCCGAAGCTCTGCGACAGCATGGGCAACCAGTCCTTCGGAGCGTCTCTATCTACGACTCGCTTCGTCAGCACTGCAAAGCTTATACAAGCGCTATCAAGTCGAACTTCTGGGAGGGGAAGAACTCATCCGCGTGGTGGAACTTGCACGCAGTCTGCGAAACCTAATTAGGGAGGCGATCAGGGAGCGCATTCAGCACTTCGACAAACGAGCTGCCGACCTGCGGGCTGAACTCGATGAAATTGCACTAAAACGCAGCGAGGTGCTGCGATTCATGAACCCCTTCGAATAGATTCGACGTGTTTCGAAATAAAGGAAAATGGGCTCGGCGGAATATCCGCCGAGCCCATGTTTTATACAATATTGAGGGGCTTTTCGAAGTGCTGGTAATCCTTCAAGGAGATCCAGTTTC
>JAQBNU010000178.1 GCA_028288365.1 Chitinophagaceae bacterium
ATTAACCAGGGCAAAGCCCTGGGCCGCAGGGCTGATATACGCCCTTAACAATGCCGCCGTGTATGGAACAGCCCATTGTAAAAAAACCAAACCCGTTGTTGATCCCGAAACGGTGGTGGTAATTAAACCATTATCGTAGCTGATATTAAAGGTGGCCGCGCTATTTTCAACCCAAAGGCCCGTGTCTTCGTTAAACGTCCAAAGTTTAAGTGTACCCGAAGCCGGGTTCCCTGCCATTGGGTTTAAGGAACAGCTGTAGGACATCGGTTTTGATAATTTTAAATTTTCGCCGGCCGCTCCTTTAAGTTTAACACATATACCGCCATAGTTTTCAAGCGCCACTATATGATTTCCCGCGTCAACAGCCCGCTTATCCCCCGGCAATTCAATCATGGTATCAAAGTAGGTGGCAGGGAGTACTATCGCCGTCACTATACCACTATAAGCTGTGCCGTCGTCCCGTATAACGCTATTGGCCTGGAAGGTTAATTTGGCTAAGGCATGGCTATAGGTATTAGTATTGTTAACCACACCACCTGTAGCAGCATTATAAGTACCTGCAACTACTTCGGGTCGCAGGTAAATTTTTAACCCGTTGTATACCGCGTTGTTTTCTACCACAAGGGTTTTCCACGAGTCGAAATAGCCCGATTTTATGAACCTGATCACTACTTTGTCCGAGTCGGCCACGGCGCCTGTATAGCTGAAAGCGCCGGTTGCACCCGTGGCTATGCTGCTGCTGCCAATAGTAATGGTGGTATTATCGGCCGGGGAACCATCCTCTTTATAAACATAGCCAGCTATGGTTACCTGGCCTACAGTGGGTACAATTACTCCAGGCAGGGTAACAGTGCCGCCATTATTTGCAGGGCCCGGCGTTCCTTTTTTACAGCCGTAAAGCAGTGTAATAAAAACAGGTAGTAGCAGAAAAAGCTTTAGGTTCATTTAATAGAATTGATATACAATAATAATTAATTTATAATTAAGCGTTAAGGAAATCGCACATGCTGCTTGTTATGCGTAAGCCCGAATAAAAAAAAGCCATAGTACAAGGCCTACAATAGCCACGTACCTACAGCTTCCCACAATTAAAAAGGTTTTATATGGTATAATCAAAGTCTGTTTTTGATATAATTTATATAAAGTCTATAGATTATATAGATTTTTCTTGGAATTAAAGAAACAATACTTTACGTTTGCAATAGAATATGTTAATCCAGGGTATCAAATACACGTTTTTAATGCGAATGCCTCTTACTCAAGAGGCCATGTGTTGCTGTTGTTAATTCCTTCATCCGGCGGCTACTCACAGCAAGTCATTACATCCATTAAAGTATTCTGATCACCATCCATGTCTACATTTCTTAAACTATCCGTATCCCGTATAAATTTATTCGCCCTGCTTTTTGCCGGGGTATCCGTATTGGTACTTAGTTCGTGGGGTAAGGCCCCGCGGTATGCTTCATTGCGCCAACTTGCCGGCGCTTCAGCGTTTAAAACTACACCCTCGTTCCATCAACTACAGTTAAATGGCAAGGCGTTTAACTATCGGGCTACCATGGGTTATGTATCCGTTGGCGATAGCAACCACCATTCGGCACAGCTATTTTACACGGCCTATACTACCGGGCAAAGCAACAGGCCGGTAACCTTTGTGTTTAACGGCGGGCCCGGATCGTCGTCTATATGGCTGCACATGGGTTCGTTCGGGCCGGTGCGTGCGGTGCCTAATAAAGCGGGGTATAGTGATAATCCCGATACCTGGCTGGGTTTTACCGACCTGGTATTTATCGACCCTGCAGGTACCGGCTACAGCCGCCCCGAAGATGGCACCGATGCCCGCAGGTTTTATGGATACCATGAAGATATCAGGGCTATTGGTAAATTTATTGCACAATACCTTGCCGAAAATAACCGGCAGCATAGTCCGCTGTTTTTAGCAGGAGAAAGCTATGGCGCAGCCAGGGCAGTGGGACTGGCAGATTACCTGCAGGATACGCTTAACATCGAACTTACTGGCTTAACGCTGATCTCGCCAGCGTTAGATTACCGGCTGATCACTTTTGGTAAAGGTAATGATGCGCCTTATCCGTATTACCTGCCTGCATACGCCGCCGCCGCGCAATATCATCATCGCCTTAACGCGCAGTTGCAGGCCTTAAGCCCGGCGCAGCTGAATGCAAGGGTGAGCAATTTTGCCTTTGGCGCGTACCGTCGTTTTTTAAAAGATGGCGAAGGGGCCGCGGATATCATAGATACCCTAAATTATTATACCGGTATTGATAAGGCAACCTTAAGCAGCCTGAATGGCCGGGTGACTGATAGCCGTTTCGCCCATTTACTGCTACAGGCAAACGATAAGCAAACGGGCACTTACGATAGCCGCGCGACTGGAGAAATTGCTGCTGCCGACCCAAGCGAAATGCCGCTACGCAAAGTATTTCCCCAAGCTTTTCAGCAATACCGGCAGCAAGGTTTGCATTACGATAACCAGTTGCCTTACCTGGCTACCATT
>JAQBNU010000108.1 GCA_028288365.1 Chitinophagaceae bacterium
AGTTCTTGGACCGATTTCAAATACGATATCGGCAAATTTACCACGACCACCAGATTGTTTTTTGTATACTTCTCTATGCTCGATACTTTTTGTGATGGCTTCTTTGTATGCAACCTGAGGTGCACCTTGATTGATCTCAACCTTGAACTCGCGTCTCATACGGTCGATGATGATCTCCAAGTGAAGCTCTCCCATTCCTCTCAAGATCGTTTGACCAGTTTCGTGATCAGTAGATACGTGAAGTGTAGGATCTTCTTCTACCAATTTGGCAATGGCCATACCCATTTTATCCATGTCTGCCTGAGTTTTAGGCTCAATAGCATAACCGATAACTGGTTCGGGGAAATCCATTTTTTCCAAAATGATTTTATTCTTTTCGTCACACAAAGTGTCACCAGTCTTGATGTCTTTGAAACCTACTACGGCTCCAATATCACCACACTGTAATTGATCAATTTGGTTTTGCTTGTTGGCATGCATCTGGAAGATACGAGAGATACGCTCTTTGTTTCCAGAACGTGTGTTGAACACGTAAGAACCAGAATCCAATGTTCCAGAATAAGATCTTACGAAACACAAACGACCTACGAAAGGATCCGTGGCGATTTTGAATGCCAAGGCACAGAAAGGATCTTTTTCAGTAGGCTTACGCGATACTTCCAAGTCTGTGTCCGGATCGATACCGATAACACTTTCTCTGTCTAATGGAGAAGGCAACAACTCCATTACATAATCAAGCATGGTTTGTAAACCTTTGTTCTTGAAAGAAGAACCGCAAAGCATTGGAACAATTTTCATGTCCAACACCGCCATACGCAAGGCTTTCAATATTTCATCCACAGAAATCGAATTCGGATCTTCGAAGAATTTCTCCATCAAAGATTCATCATAATCAGCTACTGCTTCCAATAATTTTTCTCTGTATTCCAAAGTCTCTTCCTTCATGTCATCCGGAATTGGAATCTCAGTGAAAGTCATTCCTTTGTCTGCTTCATTCCAAACGATGGCTCTGTTGTATACCAGATCAACCACGCCTTTGAAACCGTCTTCAGCACCAATTGGCAATTGCAAAGGCACTGCGTTACTTCCAAGCATTTCTTTCACTTGCTTACACACGTTCAAGAAATCTGCACCGGAACGGTCCATTTTATTAACGAATCCCAAACGAGCTACTTTGTAATTGTTTGCTAAACGCCAGTTCGTTTCAGATTGTGGTTCAACACCATCCACGGCACTAAATAAAAACACCAATCCGTCCAATACACGAAGAGATCTGTTTACCTCAACGGTAAAGTCTACGTGACCTGGAGTATCTATGATGTTTACGTGGTAAGGAATGTTTTTGTATTTCCATTCTACTGTTGTAGCAGCAGAAGTAATAGTGATACCTCTTTCCTGCTCCTGTGCCATCCAGTCCATCGTTGCAGCACCTTCGTGCACTTCACCGATTTTGTGGGTGATACCAGCATAGTAAAGAATACGCTCAGTCGTAGTTGTTTTACCAGCATCGATGTGAGCAGCAATACCTATGTTTCTTGTATATCTTAGATCGCGAGCCATAATAATATCTTAGAACCTGAAGTGAGAGAACGCTTTGTTCGCTTCAGCCATTCTGTGAGTTTCATCTTTCTTTTTAACAGCAGCTCCTTCGCCTTTCGATGCAGCGATGATTTCAGCAGCTAATTTTTCCATCATGGTTTTTTCACCTCTTGAACGAGTGTATTTGATCAACCATTTCATACCCAAAGACATTTTTCTAGATGGTCTTACTTCTGAAGGCACTTGGAATGTTGCTCCCCCTACTCTACGGCTTCTTACTTCCACTTGAGGACAAACATTGTTCAATGCTCTTTTCCATACTTCAACACCGCTTTCAGTTGTTTTCTTTTCAACTAATTCGCAAGCATCATAAAATATGCTGTAAGCAATGCTTTTCTTGCCATCATACATCAGGCAATTTACAAATTGTGTTACCATTGGATCACTGAACTTAGGATCAGGAGCTAGGTATCTTTTTTTAGGTTTTGATTTCCTCATAAATATTTCCTCGAAACAGGAATGTTTTCAGGTGTTATTTTTTCTTTCCTTTAACAGCTCCTTTTGCAGCAGGTGCAGCACCAGCTTTAGGACGCTTCGCTCCATACTTAGAACGGCTTTGCAATCTTCCGCTTACTCCGGCTGTATCCAAAGCTCCACGAACGATGTGATACCTCACACCTGGAAGATCTTTTACTCTTCCTCCTCTGATCAACACAATAGAGTGTTCTTGAAGATTGTGACCTTCACCTGGGATATAAGCATTCACCTCTCTAGTATTTGATAACCTCACACGAGCTACTTTACGTAGTGCAGAGTTTGGTTTCTTAGGGGTGGTAGTGTATACACGAGTGCACACGCCTCTCTTTTGAGGACATGAATCCAAGGCAGGAGATTTAGATTTAAACTCTAGCTTCTCTCTTCCTTTTCTTACTAACTGCTGAATAGTAGGCATTTCTCCTTAAATTTATAATATTCCATTTTTTGGGAACTGCAAAGGTACGTAATTCTAACTCTTTTGCAAATCCCTAACTTTATTTTTTTATACTTATGCTTCTCCAATAGGGCCTCCGAAATTCATAGGGAATTGAGGCAGATCGTCGTGTTGACGTATATCGCCAAAGTTTTCCTCGTATTTTTGAATATTCTCTCTTAAAGCTGCTAAAAGACGTTTGGCATGTTCAGGTGTCAATACAATTCTTGATTTGACTTTTGCCTTAGGCACACCTGGCATCAGGCGAATAAAATCGATGACAAATTCAGAATTGGAATGAGCAATCAGTGCCAGATTAGAATAAATCCCTTCTGCCATTTCTTCTGAAAGCTCGATGTTCAGCTGATTTTGATTTAACTCTTCCTTTTTAGGACCTGCCATTTTAAATTCTATTAGAGATAAAAAAGGGTAAAATGTTTTCACATCTTACCCTTTTAAGAATATGTTATAGATTAACCTTCTTGTAGTTCTCCTTTTTTCGGAGCATGGAAAGCTTCTTTCGAAGATACCAATGAATCGTATTCTTCTTTAGATCCAACAATGATGTTGTTGTATTCTCTTAAGCCTGTACCTGCAGGGATCAAGTGTCCAACGATAACGTTTTCTTTCAATCCTCTCAAGTAATCTGCTTTACCCCTGATGGCCGCTTCGCTCAATACTTTTGTTGTTTCCTGGAAGGAAGCAGCAGAAATAAAGCTAGTCGTATCTAGGGAAGCCTGAGTAATACCTTGCAAAGTAGGGCGTGATACGGCAGCTTGTGCATCTCTTACCACTGCTAAACTAAGGTCCTTACGTTTCAAACTTGAGTTCTCATCTCTCAACTTACGAGCTGTCACGATCTGACCTGGTCTTAAGTTTGGAGAATCACCTGATTCAACGACTACCTTTTTATCCAAGATCTGATCGTTTTCCGCTCTGAATAAGAAACGGTCTACTACCTGTCCTGGAAGGAATCCTGTATCACCTGGTTCAAGGATCTCAACTTTCTGCATCATCTGACGCACAATTACTTCAATGTGTTTATCATTTATCTTCACACCTTGCAGACGGTATACTTCCTGAATTTCGTTCACCAAGTATTCCTGCACTGCTGTAGGACCTTTGATGGCCAAAATATCAGATGGAGTAATAGCTCCGTCAGTTAACGGTGAGCCTGCGCGTATGAAGTCATTGTCCTGAACCAATACGTGTTTCGATAGAGAAACTTGATATCTCTTTCTTACACCATCTCTTGATTCGATGAACACTTCTCTGTTACCACGTTTCACCACACCGTAAGATACAATACCATCGATTTCACTTACTACTGCAGGGTTAGAAGGATTTCTCGCTTCGAACAATTCAGTTACTCGAGGAAGACCTCCTGTGATATCTCTTGTCTTACCAACAGAACGAGGAATCTTAACTAAGATCTGACCCGGCTTCACAGCCTGACCGTCTTCCACCGCTAAGTGGGCTCCAACTGGAATGTTGTAAGTTTTTGTATCGCCCTTCTTCGCGTTCAATATGATTGCAGGGTTTTTCGTTTTATCTCTTGTGTCAACAATTACTTTTTCTCTGTGACCAGTTTGCTCATCACTTTCTTCTTTGAAAGTAATACCTTCTTCAATCGCTTCGAAAGCAATAGTACCTTCGAAATCAGAAATAATGACTGCGTTATATGGATCCCAGAAACAAAGCTCCTCGCCTTTTGTTACTTTCTGCCCTTCTTTTACTTTCAAGAAAGCTCCGTAAGGAACGTGGTTGCTGATCAATATTTTTTCTGATGCATCAACAATTTTGATCTCCCCAGAACGTCCCATTACCACATTCTGTTTTTCGCCTTCTGCATTGGTAGTAGCAAGTGCTCTTAGTTCTTCAAATACAACAGTACCATCAAATTTAGCTTTGATTGTAGAATCTGTAGCAATGTTAGAAGCAGTACCCCCTACGTGGAACGTACGAAGTGTCAACTGAGTACCTGGTTCACCGATTGACTGAGCAGCGATAACACCGGTTGCCTCACCCATCTGAACCATGCGTGCTGTAGCCAGGTTACGACCATAACATTTCGCACATACTCCACGTTTCGTTTCGCAAGTCAATACCGAACGAATCTCAACACCTTCAATGGAAGACTCATCTAATTTCTTAGCGATGTCTTCGCCGATTTCTTCTCCTGAAGAAACGATTAGTTTTTCCGTGATAGGATCATATACATCATGCACAGATACACGACCTAATATTCTTTCAGATAAAGGTTCTACGATGTCTTCGTTGTCTTTCAATGCTGACACTGTAAGACCTCTCAATGTACCGCAGTCCGCTTCGTTGATGATAATATCTTGTGCAACGTCTACCAACCTTCTGGTCAAGTAACCAGCATCGGCTGTTTTAAGTGCAGTATCGGCAAGACCTTTACGAGCACCGTGTGTAGAGATGAAGTATTCCGTTACATCCAATCCTTCTTTGAAGTTTGATAAGATTGGGTTTTCGATGATTTCACCTACAGAACCTTGTAAGTTCTTTTGAGGCTTAGCCATCAAACCTCTCATACCACCCAACTGACGAATTTGCTCTCTTGATCCCCTTGCACCAGAGTGCATCATCATGTAGATCGGATTGAAACCTTGACGATCTGCTTCAAGCTGCTTCATCAATGTTTCCGTGATCATAGAGTTGATACGGGTCCAGATATCAATTACCTGGTTATAACGTTCGTTATCTGTGATCAATCCCATCAGGTAGTTGTTCCAAACTACATCTACTTCTTCTTTTGCTTGTTGAACAAGTCTCTTTTTATCGTCTGGTATATTGATGTCAGACAATCCGATAGACAATCCACCTTTGTATGCTGATTGGAAACCTAATTGCTTGATATCATCCAGGAATTTTGCAGTTCTTGCCATACCGGAAGCTCTGTGAACCATACCGATGATCAACTGCAATTTTTTCTTTGTCAACAATTCATTTACATACCCTACTTCTTCAGGGACATGCAAGTTGAACAATACACGACCTGCTACTGTCTCCACCAATTTGATTTCGAATGTACCATCGTCATTTTTCACGCGTGCCTTTACCTTGATGTTGGCATGGTTAGACAATCTACCTTCGTTGATGGCGATTACCACTTCTTCCGCACTGTAGAATGTCATTCCTTCTCCAATGATTGGTGTTTCAGGAGTAGACTTGCGCCCTTTTGTTACATAGTACAAACCAAGCACCATGTCTTGAGAAGGTACTGTAACCGGAGCACCATTGGCAGGGTTAAGAATATTATGTGAAGCAAGCATCAACATAGATGCCTCCAATACCGCTTCATGACCTAGTGGTACGTGTACCGCCATCTGGTCACCGTCAAAGTCAGCGTTGAATGCTGTACAAACTAACGGGTGAAGTTGAATCGCTTTTCCTTCAATCAATTTTGGTTGGAAAGCTTGAATACCTAAACGGTGAAGTGTAGGAGCTCTGTTCAAAAGGATTGGATGTCCTTTCAATACGTTTTCCAAAATATCCCAGATCACTGGATCTTTTCTGTCTACGATTTTCTTCGCAGACTTCACTGTTTTTACAATACCACGTTCGATCAACTTACGAATAACAAATGGCTTGAATAATTCAGCAGCCATGTCTTTCGGTAAACCGCATTCGTGTAGTTTCAATTCAGGACCTACAACGATTACAGAACGACCTGAGTAATCGACACGTTTACCCAACAAGTTTTGACGGAAACGACCTTGCTTACCTTTAAGCATATCACTTAAAGATTTCAACGCTCTGTTTCCTTCTGCTCTTACCGCGTTTACTTTTCTGGAGTTATCGAACAATGAATCGACAGCTTCCTGAAGCATACGTTTTTCGTTACGCAAGATCACTTCCGGTGCTTTGATTTCGATCAAACGTTTCAAACGATTGTTACGAATGATAACACGACGGTATAAGTCGTTCAAATCTGATGTAGCAAAACGACCACCATCCAAAGGTACCAATGGACGTAATTCCGGAGGAATTACCGGTACCATTTTGATGATCATCCATTCAGGTTTGTTCTCGATACGGTTTCTTGAATCTCTGAATGCTTCTACCACTTTCAAACGTTTCAAAGCTTCTGCTTTACGTTGTTGAGAAGTATCATTTGCAGCTGCGTGACGCAAGCTGTAAGACAATTCATCCAGGTTCAATCTAGACAATAACATCTCAAGAGAATCAGCACCCATCTTAGCGATGAATTTGTTTGGATCAGTATCGTCCAACAATTGATTTTCTCTTGGAAGTTTATCCAAAATATCCAGGTACTCATCTTCAGTCAAGAAATCCAAATAGTTTACACCATCTTCAGCTTTCACACCTGATTGAATAACAACATATCTTTCATAGTAGATTACCTGATCCAATTTCTTAGTAGGTAAGCCTAATAGATAGCCTATTTTGTTTGGTAGAGAACGGAAGTACCAGATGTGAGCCACAGGAACTACCAGTTCGATGTGTCCCATTCTTTCTCTTCTTACTTTCTTCTCCGTTACTTCAACACCACAGCGATCGCAGATGATGCCTTTGTAACGAATTCTTTTGTATTTCCCACAATGACATTCCCAATCTTTTACCGGACCGAAAATTCTTTCGCAGAACAATCCACCCATTTCTGGTTTGTAGGTTCTGTAGTTGATGGTTTCCGGTTGCGTTACTTCACCGTTAGAGCCCTCCAGGATTGATTCTGGAGAAGCCAAACTAATGGTAACTTTAGTAAAATCGTAACTTTGTTTTTTATTTTTTCTAAACGACATATCAGAGAATTGCGTTTTAGTGAAATTAATTTCTTAGTCTAATGTAATCTCAAGAGCCAATCCTCTCAATTCATGTACAAGTACATTGAATGATTCTGGAATATTCGGCTTCGGAAGGTTTTCACCTTTCACGATTGCTTCATAAGTTTTTGCTCTTCCTACTACATCATCCGATTTTAACGTAAGGATTTCCTGAAGAATGTTGGCTGCACCGAATGCTTCCAATGCCCAAACTTCCATTTCTCCGAAACGCTGACCACCAAACTGTGCTTTACCACCCAACGGTTGTTGAGTAATAAGAGAGTAAGGTCCGATAGAACGTGCGTGCATCTTGTCGTCAACCAAGTGACCCAATTTCAGCATATAGATGATACCTACTGTAGTTGGTTGGTGAAAACGTTCGCCTGACAAACCATCGTGTAAGTGAGTTCTTCCAAACAATGGAAGTCCAGCTTCGTTCAATTCAGCGGCAACTTCGTCTGCAGTGGCGCCATCAAAAATCGGAGTAGCATATTTTCTACCCAATTTTTTACCAGCCCATCCAAGAACAGTTTCATAGATCTGACCGATGTTCATCCTTGAAGGTACACCTAGTGGATTCAATACGATATCTACTGGTGTTCCGTCTTCTAAGAACGGCATGTCTTCATCTCTTACGATTCTAGCTACAACCCCTTTGTTACCGTGACGACCTGCCATTTTATCACCCACTTTCAACTTACGTTTCTTAGCGATGTATACTTTAGCCAGTTGTACAATACCTGCAGGCAATTCATCACCGACTTCATAAGTGAATTTCTCTCTTTTGAATCTACCGGCAATTTCATTTCTGCGACGGATATAGCTTTTTACCAATTTTTGAACATTGGCATTGGTCTTCTCATCATTTGTCCAATTGTCAAGTTTCAAGTCACCGATCAAATTCACTTCTTCTGGTACCTGATACTGACTTTCATCTCTAAAAGAATTCTTATCAGCAAAAACATTGGCTTCAATATTTTTCTTATTGAACTTCACACCTTTTGCAACGATCTCCTCTCCGAATTTATGTTTTACGCCTTGAGATGTCTTACCATCCAACAAGATCAATAGTTTCTCCACCATTAGCTCTTTATGAGCCGTAAGATCTTGAGCGTATTTCGTTTTTAGAGATTCAACTTTTTTCTTATCCTTCAGACGATTGTCTTTGTCTTTCTTAGGTCTTTTAAACAACTGAGTATTGATGACCACACCTTTCAATGAAGGAGGTGCCTTCATTGATGCGTCTTTCACATCACCTGCTTTATCACCGAAGATAGCTCTCAATAATTTTTCTTCCGGAGTAGGATCTGATTCACCTTTAGGAGTGATTTTACCAATTAAGATATCACCTTCTTTCACTTCAGCACCCACTCTGATGATACCGCTTTCGTCAAGATTCTTTACAGACTCTTCACTCACGTTAGGTATTTCAGAAGTCAATTCTTCTTCTCCACGTTTTGTATCACGAACTTCCAATTCAAATTCTTCAATGTGAATAGAAGTAAAGATATCGTCACGTACTACTTTTTCAGAAATTACGATCGCATCTTCGAAGTTATATCCTTGCCAAGGCATGAACGCTACCATTAGGTTTCTACCCAATGCTAACTCTCCATTGTGCGTAGCATAACCGTCACACAACACCTGACCTTTAGTTACTCTCTGACCTTTGCTTACAATAGGCTTAAGGTTTACACAAGTATCTTGATTGGTACGACGGAACTTCACAAGATCGTATACTTTCAATTCATCATCGAACGTCACTACTTTATCTTCTTCTGTCAGATCGTAACGAACTGCAATTTTGTTTGCATCTACGAAATCAATTACACCATCACCTTCAGCAGTGATCAATGTTCTTGAATCTTCCGCTACACGTTTTTCCAAACCTGTTCCTACAATCGGTGCATCAGGCACCAACAATGGAACCGCTTGACGTTGCATGTTTGATCCCATCAAGGCACGGTTGGCATCATCATGCTCCAAGAAAGGAATCAAAGAAGCTGCTACCGAAACGATTTGGTTTGGAGCAACATCCATATAGGTTAATTTATCTGGCTCTGATAAAGGGAAGTCACCTTCAAAACGCGATTTTACTTTCTCGTCTGTAATTGTTCCATCTTTACCTACATTGGTTTTAGACTGGGCAATGAAATGTCCATCTTCTTCTTCCGCTGTCAGGTAAACCATTTCGTCCTTTACTTTACCACCTGCTACCTTGCGGTACGGAGTTTCAATAAAGCCCATGGCGTTGATTTTAGCATGCACACAAAGTGATGAAATCAAACCAATGTTTGGACCTTCCGGAGTTTCGATGGTACAAAGGCGACCGTAGTGAGTATAGTGAACGTCACGAACCTCGAAACCTGCTCTTTCTCTTGAAAGACCACCTGGTCCGAGTGCCGACATTCTTCTTTTGTGTGTGATCTCAGCTAGTGGATTGGTTTGATCCATGAATTGAGATAACTGGTTTGTGCCAAAGAACGAGTTGATCACAGAAGACAAGGTACGCGCGTTGATCAAATCAACCGGTTTGAAATCTTCGTTATCACGAACGTTCATACGTTCTTTGATGGTTCTAGCCATACGAGCAAGACCCACACTGAACTGACTGTATAATTGTTCTCCTACTGTTCTTACTCTTCTATTGCTCAAGTGATCTATATCATCGACTACTGCTTTAGAGTTGATCAAACCGATCAAGTATTTAATGATGTTGATGATATCGTCTTTTGTCAAGACCTTTACATCATATCCTGTAGATGAACCTAGTTTTTTATTGATTCTATAACGACCAACTTCACCCAAGTCATAACGTTTGTCACTGAAGAACAAGTTGAAAATAGTTTCTCTTGCATTTTGCATGTCAGGAGCTTCCGTATTTCTCAACTGTCTGTAAATATGGCTCAACGCTTCTGCTTCAGAGTTAGAGCTATCTTTTTGTAACGTGTTATAAACGATCGCATAATCCGTTACGTTTACATCTGCACGGTGCAAGATGATAGACTTAGAACCTGAGTTCAAAATGGTTTCCAAATCTTCTTCTTTGATGATGGAGTCACGCTCCAACAACACTTCGTTTCTATCGATAGAAACTACTTCACCTGTATCTTCGTCTACGAAGTCTTCTGTCCATGTTTTAAGAACACGAGCAGCAAGCTTACGATCCACTACTTTTTTCAAGTTCGCTTTCGTAGCTTCTACTTCTTCAGAAAGACCGAAGATATCAAGGATCTCTTTATCGCTACCATAACCAATGGCTCTTAGAAGAGTAGTTACGGGGAACTTCTTCTTACGATCGATATAAGCAAACATGACGTTATTCACATCTGTTGCGAATTCGATCCAAGAACCTTTGAATGGGATAATTCTTGCAGAATATAATTTAGTACCGTTCGTGTGTTTGCTTTGAGCAAAGAACACACCTGGAGAACGATGCAATTGTGAAACGACTACACGTTCTGCGCCGTTGATAATGAATGAACCTCGTTCAGTCATGTATGGGATATTACCCAAAAACACTTCTTGTTCGATGGTTTGAAAATCTTCGTTATCATCATCGTTACAAGAAAGCTTTAATTTAGCTTTCAATGGAACAGAACAAGTCAATCCTCTATCTATACACTCATCAACAGAGTATTTCGGAGGATCAACAGTATAATCTATAAATTCGAGAACAAAGTTTTCGCGGGAATCTGAAATAGGGAAATTTTCAGCGAATACTTTATAAAGACCTTCCTTTGCTCTGCTTTCCGCAGGCGTATCCAGTTGGAAGAAATCTTGAAATGATTGGATCTGAACATCGAGGAAGTCAGGGTATTCCACTGCATTTTTTACAGTCGAAAAGCTCTTCCTTACCGTAAGTTTATTATTTGCCAAGGTCGTAAGATGTTTGAGTAAAACTAACGAATCCAGAAAATTTGTAGGTAGTGTCGTTCACTACCTACAAACAGGAAAAGACCTGACTATTACGCCAGGCCTAAAACTATCATCAGGCTATAAAACTGAGCCTTTCAGAACTTACTTAAGTTCTACTTCAGCTCCAGCTTCTTCCAATTGCTTTTTGATAGCTTCAGCTTCGTCCTTAGAGATTCCTTCTTTAACAGGCTTAGGAGCACCGTCAACCAGGTCTTTAGATTCTTTCAAACCTAGACCTGTAAGATCTTTCACTAATTTAACGATAGCTAGTTTAGCTCCACCTGGGCTTTTAAGAATTACATCAAAAGTTGATTTTTCTTCAGCCGCTGCTGGAGCATCACCACCACCAGAAACTACAACAGCTGCAGCTGGTTCAATACCGTATTCATCCTTAAGGATTTTAGCTAATTCGTTAACTTCTAAAACAGTTAAGTTTACAAGTTGTTCTGCGAAGGCTTTTAAATCTGCCATTTTATTATAATTTAAATTTAGTACAACAATGAATGAAATTTTACTTAATTATTCTGCTGATCCTTCTTTAGAACGAACAAGAGCAGAGATGACCCTTTGAGCTGGTGATTGAAGCATACCGATAATTTCTCCAATCATTTCTTCTCTAGATTTCAGATTCACGAGTGAGTCAAAAGCTTTTTCTCCTACGTAAAAATCCTGCGCTACAGAAGCCCCCTTAAAGGCTGGTTTGTTTTTACTTGTCTTGTAAAACTCTTTTAATAGTTTTGCCGGAGCATTTCCTACCGTAGAGAACATAACACCAGATGAACCTTTCAATGCTTTCGCTAATGGAACGTGATCGATGTTATTTTTCTCAAGAGCTTTTTTAATCAAAGTATTTTTGATGACTTTGTAACCTATACCCTTGGTATAGCAAAGTTTTCTCAATTGATTCACTTGTGCTACTGTCATTCCTTCCACATCAGTGATGTAGAAAGTAGGACTTTCAGCAAATGTTACACTCAATTGATCAATGATAAGTGCTTTTTCTTCTCTAGTCATGATTATATACCGTTAACAGAGCTCTTATCGATTATGATACCAGGACTCATCGTACTGGATAACGTAATGCTTTTAACATAAGTACCCTTTGCAGAAGAAGGCTTCAGCTTCAAGATCGTTTGGAACAACTCATTCGCGTTTTCAACAATCTTTTCAGGAGTAAAAGAAACTTTACCAATGCTGGTGTGAATGATTCCGGTTTTGTCAACCTTGAAATCGATTTTACCCAATTTGATATCTTTTACTGCTTTTCCAACTTCCAATGTTACCGTTCCTGATTTAGGATTCGGCATCAAGTTTCTTGGACCTAGTACTCTACCCAATTTACCTACTTTAGCCATTACAGTAGGAGTAGTAATTACTACATCAAACTCTAACCAGCCTTTTTCGATTTTTTGAATAAAATCATCTAAGCCAACATATTCTGCACCGGCGTCTTTTGCTTCCTGCTCTTTATCAGGTGTACAAAGTACCAATACTCTAACATCTTTACCTGTTCCGTGAGGTAGAGCTACTACTCCACGAACCATTTGGTCAGCTTTCTTAGGATCAACTCCCAAACGAATGTCTACATCTACAGAAGAGTCGAATTTTGTGAAAGTAATTTCTTTCACCAATTTCGAAGCTGCTTCGAGTGAGTATTCTTTTTCGCTATCGAACTTACCTTGAACTGCCTTTTGATTTTTTGTCAATTTCGCCATGGCTATTTAAATTAGTTTTCCCACGGTGCCTTACCGGTCACCGTTAAGCCCATGCTTCTTGCAGAACCAGCGATCATTTTCATGGCTGAATCTATTTTGAATGCATTTAAATCAGGCATTTTTGTTTCTGCTATGGTTTTGATTTGATCCCAAGTAACAGAACCTACTTTTATTCTGTTGGGTTCTGCTGAACCTTTCTTAATCTTCGCTGCCTCAGCCAACAAAACTGTTGCCGGAGGAGTTTTGATCACAAAGTCAAACGACTTATCAGAATAAATAGTCAATAACACTGGAAGCACAACGCCTGGCTTATCCTGAGTTCTAGCATTGAATTGCTTACAGAACTCCATAATGTTCAAACCTTTGCTACCTAGTGCCGGTCCTATTGGAGGAGAGGGGTTAGCTGCTCCACCTTTTACTTGCAATTTCAAATAACCGGTAATCTCCTTTGCCATCTTGCTACTGGATTTTTTCTACTTGTATATAATTCAATTCAACAGGAGTATTCCTGCCAAATATTTTCACCATCACGTTTAGTTTTTTCTTCTCTTCGAATACTTCTTCTACTGTGCCGGTGAATCCGCTGAATGGACCATCCATTACCTTTACGCTTTCTCCTACGATGTATGGAGTTTCCAATTTCACTTCCGAACCGTTCACTTCATCTACTGTACCAAGAATACGGTTTACTTCAGACTGACGAAGAGGAATAGGCTTTTTAGAGGCCATTGCTCCATCGCTTGATCCTAAGAAACCAAGTACACCGGGAATAGTTTGAATAGTGTGTGACGCTTCACCGTGTTCAAGATTTGCCTGAATAAGAATGTAACCCGGAAAAAAACTACGTTCTCTCACACGTTTTTTTCCGTTTCTCATTTCATACACTTTCTCTGACGGTATAAGAACTTGCGGAATTTGTTCATCCAACTTCTGTCTGATGATCTCATTCTCAAGGTAAAGTTTTACCTTTTTTTCTTGTCCGCTAATTGCTCTTAGCACGTACCAATTTAAGCTACTCATTATTGTACCGGAGTGTTAACTGTTGGTTCGAAAGATGACTGGAAAGACTGGTAAATAGCGCCCATCCCGCCTTCAAAAAGATAATCAATGCCGAATATCAACAATGCGAACACGAGGGAAGCTACAAGCACCAACACTGAACTGTTTTGCAATTCAATGTATGGAGGCCAGCTCACATTGTTTTTAATTTCGTCTATCGACCCTTTTATGAATGTTATTATCTTGTTCATATCGCTTTAAAACATGCACGGAAGGTAGGACTCGAACCTACAGCCTTCGGTTTTGGAGACCGCGACTCTACCAATTGAGCTACTCCCGTATTCATCCCGAAAAAGGGACTGCAAAGATACAAATAATTATTACTAATAAACAAATGCGTTCCCGAAAATATCGGGAACGCATCTTATTGTATTGATTACCAATAACTTATTTTAATATTTCAGTTACCTGACCAGCACCTACTGTTCTACCACCTTCACGGATAGCGAAACGAAGACCCTTTTCCATTGCAACTGGAGCAATCAATTTTACAGTGATTGTAACGTTATCACCAGGCATAACCATTTCAGTTCCTGCAGGCAATTCGATTTCACCAGTTACGTCTGTAGTTCTCATGTAGAATTGTGGACGGTATTTGTTGAAGAATGGAGTGTGACGTCCACCTTCTTCTTTAGACAATACGTAGATCTCAGCTTTGAATTCAGTATGTGGTTTTACTGAACCTGGCTTACAGATTACCATTCCTCTTTTGATGTTTTCTTTTTCGATACCTCTCAACAACAAACCTACGTTGTCACCAGCTTCTCCTCTATCAAGGATTTTGCGGAACATTTCCACACCAGTAACTGTAGATTTCAAGTTTTCAGCACCAAGACCCAAGATATCAACTGGCTCTCCAGAGTTGATGATACCTCTTTCAATACGACCAGTAGCAACAGTACCACGACCAGTGATCGAGAATACATCTTCTACAGGCATCAAGAAAGGAAGTTCAGTCAAACGAGCAGGAATCGGAATATCCTTATCTACTGCGTCCATCAATTCTTCAATTGTAGCAACCCATTTAGCGTCACCGTTCAAACCACCAAGAGCTGAACCTTTAACGATAGTCATGGTATCACCAGGGAAGTTATAGAAAGTCAACAAATCTCTGATTTCCATTTCAACTAGTTCTAACAATTCAGGATCGTCAACTAAGTCTACTTTGTTCATGAAAACAACCATTGATGGTACACCAACCTGGCGAGCCAAAAGGATGTGTTCACGTGTTTGTGGCATTGGACCATCTGTAGCCGCAACTACAAGGATAGCACCGTCCATTTGAGCAGCACCTGTAACCATGTTCTTCACATAATCCGCGTGACCTGGACAGTCAACGTGAGCATAGTGACGAGTAAGTGTTGAGTACTCAACGTGTGAAGTATTGATCGTAATACCTCTTTCTTTTTCTTCAGGAGCGTTATCAATAGAAGAGAAATCTCTGTTTTCTGCCAGACCTTTTGAAGCCAACACTTTAGTGATAGCTGCAGTAAGGGTGGTCTTTCCGTGATCGACGTGACCAATTGTACCAACGTTTACGTGTGGTTTGGAACGGTCAAAATTAGCTTTAGCCATATTACAAAAACCTTAAGTTGTTAAATTTATAGTTGTTATTGATTTACTAATTAAATAATATGAGCCAGCGACGAGACTCGAACTCGTGACCCCTTCCTTACCATGGAAGTGCTCTACCAACTGAGCTACGGCGGCTTATACTTAAAAGCAGGACTCAGCACCTTTATTTTTCCTGATGAACAAGAAATTTAAAAGAACTGACTCCTGAATTTAGAGCGAAAGACGAGGTTCGAACCCGCGACCTGTAGCTTGGAAGGCTACCGCTCTACCAGCTGAGCTACTTTCGCATTTTGGTATTATTATTCTTAAGAAAAATAAGTGGGGACGATAGGATTCGAACCTATGAAGGCATTACACCAGCAGATTTACAGTCTGCCCCAGTTGGCCGCTTTGGTACATCCCCCCAATTTTTTAAAGAACAACTCCTTTACTATTTCACCTTACGGTTGGTTTAAGGAGTTGCAAAATTAAGGGGTTTTTGCATTAAGTCAAATTTGTAGGCAAAAATAATGTGGTTTATTTAAAAATAAAAAGGCATCACCCTTTTGGCGGGTGATGCCTTTTCAATACTTATGATTCTATGAAACATCTTTTCTTCAAACAAAAAGATGTTCTCATTTAAAAATCAGCGCTTTTAGGAAAACGTGGGAAAGGAATGACATCCCGGATGTTACTCATGCCTGTTACAAACAACATCAATCGCTCGAAGCCCAATCCGAAACCACTATGAGGAGCTGTTCCAAATTTGCGGGTTTCAAGGTACCACCAGATCTCTTCTTCTGGAATACCCATTTCTTTCACTCTGGCCAAAAGTTTGTCATAACCTTCTTCTCGTTGTGAACCACCGATAATTTCTCCTATGCCAGGGAACAATACATCCATAGCTCTTACGGTCTTACCATCTGCATTTTGTTTCATATAAAACGCCTTGATGTCTTTTGGATAGTCTGTAAGTATAACCGGTTTTTCAAAGTGCTTTTCCACCAGGTAACGTTCGTGCTCTGACTGTAAGTCTGTACCCCACTCTACTTTGTACTCGAATTTTTGTTTGGAAGCCTTCAGTATTTCTACTGCTTCAGTGTAAGGCAAGCGCTGAAAAGCATTATTCACAACGAAGTTCAAACGAGACAACAATTCTTTATCGTATTGCTGACAGAGGAATTCTAAGTCTGGTGCACAATGCTCCAAAGCATATTGAATCAGGTACTTTAAGAAGTCTTCTGCAAGGTCCATGTTTTCCTGCAATTCATTGAAAGCCACTTCTGGCTCTATCATCCAAAACTCCGCCAGGTGACGTGTTGTATTGGAATTCTCTGCACGAAACGTCGGACCGAAAGTATACACTTCTCCTAAAGCCATAGCGCCGAGTTCTCCTTCCAACTGACCGGAGACTGTTAGGTTTGTCGCTTTACCAAAGAAATCCTGTTCGTGGTCCACACTACCATCCGGTTTCTTGGGTATATTATGGAGGTCTAGGGTTGTGACTTTAAACATTGCTCCTGCTCCTTCAGCATCAGAGCCTGTAATGATTGGTGTATGGAGGTATACAAAACCTCTGTCGTTAAAAAATTGATGAATGGCAAAAGCCATGGCATGACGTAGACGGAATATTGCTCCAAAAGTATTCGTACGAGGGCGCAAGTGTGCTATTTCTCTTAAGAATTCTAAAGAGTGCCCTTTCTTTTGTAAAGGATATGTTTCAGCATCCGCTTCACCCAAAATCTCTATAGATGAAAGTTGAACCTCTACAGGTTGTCCCTGTGCCGGGGAATCTACCAGTTTACCTTTGGCGGAAATACAGGCTCCTGTAGTTACCGCTTTCAATTGCTCGTCTGAAAACTGCTGCAAATCTGCCACAATTTGTATATTATGAATGATCGATCCATCGTTTAGAGCAATAAAGGCCACGTGCTTATTCCCCCTTTTGGTTCTTACCCATCCTTTCAATAAAACTTCTGAACCAACGGCTACAGCACCGCTTAAGACATCTTTAACCTTATTTCTTTGTATATTTCCCATATCAACGGATATTAAATCCTTGCAAAAAAAGGATAATTTAACGGTATGACAAAAATTTATTGAATAGAATCAACTAATTTTAAACATTAGCATACCGACGAGAAAACTTCAAAGTAGTAATCATGCAAAAACTAGGTTTAAGCCACCAACTCAATCAGAAGTTATCACCACAGCAAATCCAATTTATAAAATTGCTTCAAATTCCTACAGCCGAACTAGACTCAAGAATTGAAGAAGAATTGGAGATCAACCCGGCTTTGGAAGAAGGAAAAGAAGAGGAATCTTCCGACGAACCTGTCGCTGAGGAACAATTTGAAGAAGCAGCAGCAGAGAAGGACGATGACCTCAATGTGGAGGATTACCTGCGCGATGACGACATACAAGGGTATAAGATGCAAGGCGATGGCCCTAGTGACGAAGAAGAAAAAGAATTTACGATTGAAAACCAGCAAAGCCTTCAAGAAAGCTTATTGTCGCAGCTTGGTTTTGTAAAGCTGGATGAGAAGCAAACGCTCATCGGTAAACAACTGATCGGAAGTATAGATGAAGATGGCTATATCAGACGTGACCTGGATCTCATTGCCAATGATATCAGCTTCAGTCAAAATGTAGAAGTAACGGAAGAAGAACTGGAAGAAGTATTATTTAAGATTCAGAACTTTGATCCTGCAGGCATCGCCGCGCGTACACTGCAGGAATGTTTGTTGCTTCAAGTAGAACGTAGAGAACAGGATTCTCCTGGAATTGTATTGGCCGCACGTATTCTTCACGAACAATTTGACGAATTTACAAAGAAGCATTACGATAAGATACAAAAGCGTTATGACGTCAGTGATGAGTTGTTTAAGGAAAGCATCGACATCATCACGAAGCTTAATCCCAAACCAGGTGGAACAACAGACTCTGAGTTGAAAACCATTTACGTTATCCCTGATTTTATTTTGTTTAACAATAACGGCAAACTGGAGTTGTCTCTTAATGGAAAGAATGCTCCGGAACTTCGTATCAGCAGATCATACACGGAGATGTTTGACACCTATGATAAAAGTTCAAAGCAGGATAAAAAACTAAAAGAAGCAGTCAGTTTTGTCAAGCAAAAATTGGATGCTGCTAAATGGTTTATTGACGCCATCAGACAAAGACAACAAACACTGTTGCGTGTTATGGATTCGATCATTAAATTTCAATACGACTTTTTCATTGAAGGAGACGACAGTCGTTTGAGGCCAATGATATTAAAAGATATTGCAGACAGAATCAGCATGGATATTTCTACGGTTTCCCGTGTGGCATCTAGCAAATCTATTCAAACGGAGTTTGGGACTTATCCCTTGAAATATTTTTTCTCTGAAGGCATTGCTACCGATTCAGGAGAGGATGTAAGCAGCAGAGAGGTGAAACAAATTTTGAAAGAAATCATTGAAGCAGAGAATAAAAAGAAACCGCTTGCAGATGAAAAACTAGAAGAAGAGTTAAACAACCGCGGGTACAACATTGCACGTCGTACGGTAGCCAAATACAGAGAACAATTAAATATACCCGTCGCAAGGTTAAGAAAAGAAATCTAGGCACATGAGTAAGTCAACATCCTTCGGGAGAATGCGATTTTGTTATTTGATGGAAAGGAAATTGGCTCTGCTTGTGTCTGTGGTTTTTCATCCAGTCATGCTTCCCTCTCTTTTCTTCATCTTTGCGGCATGGAAGACTCCCGATATTCTTACTCCTTTTTCCAATAGTGAACTTCAATTGCGATTTATCCTTTTGATCTTCATTACTACCATGATTATTCCTATCGTCATGCTTAGTATTCATTTCATGTTGAGTAAACGAAAAATCAATATGCAAATGTTGTACCTGCAAAATGGCAGAGACCGAGTATATCCTTTCTTTCACACAGGTATTTTTTATGCCGGTATTACTTACTTGTTTTACTTTAACTTACACCTGAATGCATTCATTTGTTCTTTTATGGGTATGGTTTCTGTTGCAGTTCTATTGTCTGCTGGCATCAGTTTGTTGTATAAAATCAGTGCGCATGTATTGGCCCTTTCCGCCTTAACAGGATATCTATTTCTACTCCATTTTTTTCTTCCTGATATCAATTTATTAATCAGTGCCTGCATACTCATATTTATTACAGGGCTTACTGCATCAGCCCGTCTATTCCTTAATGCACATTCTATTGGACAGGTATTCGTAGGATGCTTAGTGGGTTTATTCTGTACCTTGTCTTGTCTCGTCTGGTTTTATTGATCTCTGCTCTATGTATAATTTTCTTTTCGTTGAAAAACAAAATAACGTTTCTACTGTTGTTCTGAATAGACCGGAACGTTACAATGCATTGAACACGGAGCTTTGTCAGGAAATTGCATCCGTTATACAAGAACTCACAATAGACGACGCTACCAAAGTCATACGCATAAAGGGTATGGGCAAGGGCTTTTGTGCCGGACTTGATTTGTTTTCAGTTGACCCCAAAGAATTTGCGCATGCTGGTACTATTGTCACCGAATTATTTAATCCGATGGTGCTTGCCATTAGAAATAGTTCGAAGCCCGTAGTAGCCCAAGTGACGGGGGCAGCAGCTGGAGCTGGCTGTTCGTTAGCACTAGCTTGTGATGTGGTATATACCGCTCAGGATGCGCTGTTCACTTTACCTTTTTTAAAAATCGCTTTACTTCCAGATACAGGAGCAAGTTATCTATTGGTGAAGCAATTGGGATATAAAAAAGCATTTGAGATTTTTTCCAGCAATAAAAGTCTAACGGCTCAAGAGGCAGAAGCGTTGGGATTGATCAATAAAATATTGTCGTCTGAAGAATTAGAAGCGAGCTGTTTGTTGCATTGTCATCAATTGGCATTACAAAGTTCAACGTTAATGGGCAACCTGAAAAAATTATTACAAGCGGCAGAAACGCAACCTCTTGCTGATATTCTAAATCTTGAAGCTTATTACCAGGACCAGGCAGCTGCTCATCCTTCCTTTTTAGAAGCCATCAAGCAGTTTAAGAAAAAATAAAAACAATCATAAAAATAAAAAGCTGCTCATTGAAGAACGAGCAGCTTTTTGTTTTTATGATCTAATGTTTTACCAGTTTTGCAAATGCAATTTTTTAATGTTCTTATGTGCTTTCACACATTTGGAGCTTCTGTATACACACGATGTCGATACCAAAGCAATCAGGAGGGCAGAAAGTAGTAGTGTTCTCATGGTGCCTGGTTATTTTTTTAGTGGACGTTCAATCATTTCTAAATTATGTCTTTTAGCAAAAGCAGCTTGCGCTAACTCGAATTGAGCATCAACAGCTTCTTCGCGCTTTACCAACTCATCTGTCATGTCATCCAGTTTCGTGTAATCTTCTTTTGAGCGGGTGCGATTGGCCACCAATGTAATGACTTGGTCGTACTCGCTCTTTAAAGAACTTTCATACAATTTAAACCAATCCAAGGCTGCTTTTTTCAATTCACCGTCTCCTTCAAAATCACCCATGGCATTGACTTTAGCTATTGCTGCATCAAAGTCTTTGATCAGTTTGGCTTGTTGTTTCTTCAAGTCATCTGCCGTGCCTTTTTCAAATGTTTTAAAAAACTTCACGATATCCGGCGTAACCTTATGTTGTATCTTGATGATACTGTTGTTGTATTGTGCCGCATTTTTATTTTGAGCATGTGCCATGTTTAAGAAAAACATAGCGCTCAAAAGCAGCAAGCTCAGTTTTTTTATCATAATCGTTTTGTCTTAAAAAATTAATGCAAAATGGTATACGGTTGTCTATGAATATGGTTTCACTCATTCGAAGCCTTATCCACAATAAAACTTATGCTCTAGCTTTTTGTAATTAAAGCTACCGCATAAGCATTGATTCCTTCTTCCCTTCCCACATATCCTAATTTCTCGTTGGTAGTTGCTTTTAAGGAAACATCCTCTGCACTTATACCCATGGCTTTGGCCAGTGCTGCCTGCATTTCAGGAATACGTGGATTTATTTTAGGTTGCTCTGCAGCAAGGCTCGCATCGATGTTTGATATTTCCCATCCTCGCTCACGCAGCATCAAACATACTTCTGACAACAATCTTTTGCTATCTGCTCCAGCCCAAGTAGCATCGCTGTTAGGAAAATGAAATCCAATATCACGAAGATTCGCCGCACCCAGCAAGGCATCACAGATGGCATGAATCAATACGTCTCCATCCGAATGAGCAACAATTCCTTTTGGGTGTTCAAACTTTACTCCGCCCAACCACAAGTCCAAGCCTTCCGCCAACTGATGAACATCGTATCCAAAGCCTACTTTTATTTTCATCGGTACTTATTTTTTATTTGAACGGTAAATCAAAGTACTTGAATTTTCCGGTTTGAATAATTGTTTTGCCATTTGCATGACCTGTTCTTTCGTTACACTTCGCAAACGCTCTACTTCACCATTGGCCAGATTAGGATCTCCTTCCAAGGCGGCAAATGCGAGGTTCATGACACGATTCAATAATTCACTTTCAGAAAAAATCAAAGTGGACTCTGCCTGGTTTTTCACTTTGTTTAATTCTTCGTCCGTAATGCCTTGGCTTAACAATTCCTGTATGACTTCATCGACTCTTTTTTCTCCTTCTTCTATGCTGATGCCATCGCGCAACTTGCCATCGATCACAATCAATCCAGGATCAAAAGAAGATGTCACATAAGCATGTAACGTATGGAAAACTTTATCTGTGTTGACCAGTTTGTCATATAAGCGAGAAGACTTTCCTCTTCCTAAAATATCGCACAATAAATCTGTTGCGAAAAAATCTTTCTCCCATCTTCCGCACATGTGGTATGCACGGTAGAAAGCATCCATCGGCACATCACCAGATGTTTCGCCTCTTCGTGCTTCTTGTTGAACCGGTTCTTTAGGCAAAGCCCTCGATGGTTTATTTCCTTTTGGAATCGGACCAAACCATTTCTTTGAAAGTTCTTTCGCCCGATCGATTGTGATGTCGCCACCTAAAACCAATACCGCATTGTTAGGAAGATAATGTCCATAGAAAAACTCTCTCACCTGATCCATGACTACATTTTCAATGTGAGATATTTCTTTGCCGATTGTAGGCCAGGCGTAAGGATGTTGTGTATACACCATTGGTCTTAGTTTCAACCATGCATCACCGTATGGTTGATTGAGGTAACGTTGTTTGAACTCTTCTATGACTACATTTTTTTGAACGTCCAATACTTTTTGATCAAACGACAGTGCAAGCATACGATCTGACTCCAGCCAAAATGCCGTTTCTATATTTGCAGCAGGTACCAAGGTATAATAATTGGTGACGTCAGGAGACGTGAATGCATTGTTCTCTCCACCCACTCTTTGCAACGGTTCATCAAACGAAGGGATATTAGCAGACCCTCCAAACATGAGGTGTTCGAATAAATGAGCAAAACCTGTTTTTGCAGGATCTTCATCTCTTGAACCCACATCGTATATGATATTTAATACCACCGTTGGGCGACTGTGATCTTCATGTACAATGACACGCAAGCCATTGTCTAATTCGAAGGTGTTGAAGTCAATCATTGTTTGCAAATTTTATATGCTAAGGTAATAAAAAAAGTGGTCAGTGATCAGTTGACAACGATCAGTAAAAGCAGAATCAACTAAATTTCTTCTGATCGCTGTCAACTGACCACAGATCACTATTCTCTGTCCACTTTTTTTTGTATTATTGAGGTTACAAAACAGTTGCATGCAATTTAACAGAACAGGTTTTTCAGACGAACTCTTGCTAGAACTCTACAAAGGCTTATTGAAGCCGCGTTTGATAGAGGAAAAGATGCTATTACTGATTCGTCAGGGAGAAGTCAGCAAATGGTTTTCAGGTATAGGTCAGGAAGCCATATCAGTGGGCGCTGTATGTGCATTGGCCAAAGACGAATACATTTTACCCATGCATCGTAACCTGGGTATTTTTACCGGTCGAAATATTCCTTTGCACCGTTTGTTCAGTCAGTTTCAGGGAAAAATGAGTGGCTTCACCAAAGGACGTGACCGTTCTTTTCATTTCGGTTCAAAAGAACATCATATCGTAGGAATGATTTCTCACCTGGGTGCGCAATTGCCCGTAGCCGATGGTATTGCATTGGCACAAAAACAAAGTAACACTCCAAAAGCAACGTTGGTTATTTCAGGTGATGGAGGAACAAGCGAAGGAGATTTTCACGAAGCATTGAACGTAGCCGCTGTTTGGCAATTGCCTGTTATATTTTTAATTGAAAATAACGGGTATGGATTGTCAACACCCAATGCAGAACAATTTCGTTTCAATAGCTTTTCAGAAAAAGGTCCGGCATACGGCATAGCATGTAAAGTTGTAGACGGTAACAATGTGTTAGAAGTATACAACATCATCCGCGAAGCGGCAGAAGACATTCGTAAAGAACCAAAACCGATCATCATTGAAGCGCTTACCTTCCGCATGCGCGGGCATGAAGAAGCTTCAGGTACTAAATATATTTCACAGGATTTGTTTGAAGAGTGGTCAAAAAAAGATCCACTGGAAAACTTCGAACGATTTCTTGTCGGTGAACAATTGCTCGATTACAAAACGATTTCACAATACCGTGAAGAAATCGAAAAAGAAATCGAAGAAGCATGGGAAAAAACACGCCAGGATTCTTACCCTGCAGCTGATGAGCAGAATGAATTATATGATGTTTATGCTCCCAATGTTCCTGCTGTTATCAAACCGGCTACCGGATTAAAAAGTAACAAACGATACATCGATGCCATACAGGACGGGCTTCGTCAGGCGATGATCCGTTTTCCAAAGCTTGTCTTAATGGGCCAGGACATTGCGGAATACGGAGGCGTCTTCAAAGTAACAGAAGGTTTTGTAGAAGCCTTCGGCAAAGAACGTGTACGCAATACACCACTCTGTGAATCCGCTATACTAGGCGTCTCCATGGGTATGTCCATTTTGGAATACAAGACCATGGTGGAGATGCAATTTGCCGATTTCGTCAGTTGCGGATTTAATCAAATTGTAAATAATCTTGCCAAATCACATTACCGCTGGGGACAGGCGGCCGATGTAGTGGTACGCATGCCTACAGGCGCGGGCACGGGAGGAGGACCCTACCACTCTCAATCCAATGAAGCCTGGTTCTTTCATACACCAGGTTTGAAAATTGTATATCCTTCTACACCTTACGATGCCAAGGGTTTACTGCTTTCTGCTTTGGAAGAACCCAATCCCGTTTTATATTTTGAACATAAATCTTTGTACCGTTCATTGAAGGAAGATATTCCAGATGATTACTATACCATTCCTTTAGGCAAAGCTCACCTGGCCAGTGAAGGCTCTGATTTCAGCATCATCACTTATGGTATGTGTGTACATTGGGCAGTGGAGATTATTCAGGACCTGAGCCTTTCAGCAGATGTACTGGATTTAAGAACATTATTGCCTTGGGATAAAGAAGCGGTGAAAGCAACGGTAGCCAAAACGGGTAAAGTATTGATCGTTCATGAAGATACTTTAACGGGAGGAATAGGAGCTGAAATTGCGGCGTGGATCTCTGAACATTGCTTCCACTTGTTGGATGCACCGGTTTTACGAGAAGGAGCGTTGGACACCCCTGTTCCTTTTGCAGGTTCGCTGGAAAATAACTTTTTGCCTAAAGAACGAATGAAACAGAAAATTTTTGCGTTATCAAGCTATTGAATGGCAGCAAAATAAATCAAAAACACATCTTTAATACACCTGAATCCGTTATATTTGGTTAAACCGGACACCTATGAAAAAGTTATTTACCTATAGCCTGCTCGTGGCACTATTCAGTTCTCTTCTTTTAAGCAGCTGCAAAAAGACCGATTATCCTTGTCCTGGATTGGGACAAAGCGATGCCGCCGATATCAGTCAGTTTGATGAAAACGGACAATTAAAAGAAGAATCAGGCAAGAAAAAGAAAAGTAAGAAGAATACTGTCGGCCGTTTTGACGCCAACACCGGATTGATCGACAAGAAAAAACCGGCGAGACTTAATAAACCTCAGAAAACAAAATTGTACTAATTGGTTGACCAAATAGATTCTCATGATCTTATCCAAATCCCTTGTTCGTATCTGTTTGCTGGTTGGCTTATTATTCTGTGTGCTCAATAGTACGTTTGTTTGGGCTCAGAAAAACGATCCTAAAAACGATGCCACCACAAAAGCTCCCAGCAATAAGAAAACCAATAAGAATAACAAAGACATGGCGACCAATCAAGGAGATCGCGTGGAAAGACAAAGTAAGGAAGCACCAGGATATAATCAACGTGCATATTATGCACCGGATACAAAGAAAAGAAGCAAGCAAGCTAAAGATATAGCCAA